>NZ_JAGPXJ010000107.1:0-20348 GCF_018070605.1 Streptomyces sp. B15 | reverse complement strand
GTCAGGTGCGGCGCCCCCCTCGTGCTCTCCGGACGGGAGAACAACGCGAGGGGGTGAACGGACCTGCTGGTCCGTTCGCCCCCTCGCGGAAGTCCGCCACGGCGGCGGGCACCCACGACGGCGAGAATCCGACGGGAAACCCGACGGGCCGAGCCGCGACGCTCGGTCAGATCTTGACGCCGTGCTGGCGCAGATAGGCCAGCGGGTCGATGTCCGAGCCGTAGTCGGGAGAGGTCCGTGCCTCGAAGTGCAGGTGCGGCCCCGAGGAATTGCCGGTCGAGCCGGAGAGGCCGATCTGCTGACCCGCCTTGACCTGCTGGCCGACCGAGACGCCGATCGAGTTCAGGTGGCCGTACTGCGTGTACGTGCCGTCCTTGTGCTTGATCACGATGTTGTTGCCGTAGGCACCGCCGTTCCCGGCCTCCACGACCTCACCGGCGGCCACGGAGCGGACCGGGGTGTTCATGCCGGCGTGGAAGTCGATGCCGGTGTGGCTGCCGGACGACCACATGCCGCCGCCCTGCTTGTAGCCGGTGGAGACGTAGGACCCCTCGACGGGCGCCACATAGGCGTTGAGCTTCGCCCGCTCGGCCTCCCGCGCGGCCTTGAGCTTCGCGTCCCGCTCCTTCTCCGCCTTCTCGGCCGCCGCCTTGCGCCGGGCCTCGTCGGCCTTCCGCTTGGCTTCGGCCTTCGCCTTGGCGGCCTCCGCCTTGGCGTCGGCCTCGGCCTTGGCCTGCTCGGCCCGCAGCGCCTGCGTGTAGGCCTGCTCGTCCAGCGTCTCGGAGATCGGCCCGCCGACGACCTCACTCATCTTCGCGTCCTGCTGGACGGGGGTGTGCTTCTGTCCTTCGCTCGCGGCGAAGGCGGGGGAGGCGATGGACCCGACGACGCCGACAGTGGCGAGGCCGGCTATGCCCGCCGCTCCGCCTGCGGCCCTGCTGCGGGCCTTGCTCGGACGCCTGTGTTTGCCAGTGGCACGGGTGAACGCCATACGGAGGCGTACTCCTTTCCTTCCTTCTCGCCTACCGGGTTAGCTGACGGGTTCGGAGCAGGAAGGTCTCCTACGGACCGCCTCTTGCGAGGCCGTCCGATTCACCCCAATGGGACCTGGGTCCCCGGTCCCCCTCGGCCTGTTCGCCTCGGGGATTCGGCGATCGCTGTCCGTCGGCCGCGGGTGCGGTCACTTCTGACGGACAGCGGCAACGACGCTAATCGGGGCCGACTCCAAGCGGCAAACAAAACCCTGGGTTTGTCACGTACGCCACACTCCAACTCATCAGCAACCGCTACAGAAGCGGACATTGAGTGGGGCCCGGAAGGAGTGATTCCTCCTCCCGGGCCCCACTTCTCACTGCCGTCGGCGCCCCGCCCGCGGGGTCAGGATCCGGAGACCACCTTGACCTCGCCGATGCCCAACTCGCGTACGGGGTCGGCGATCTGGGAGGCGTCCCCGACCAGCACCGTCACCAGCCGGTCCGCCGGCAACGCACTGACCACCGCAGCGGTGGCCTCCACCGTCCCCGTCTCGGCGAGTTGGGTGTAGAGCCGCGCCTGGTAGTCGTCCGGCAGATACTCCTCCACCTGGTCGGCCAGCGTCCCGGCGACCGCCGCGGCCGTCTCGTAGCGCAGCGGCGCCACCCCCACCAGGTTCCGGACCGCCACGTCCCGTTCCTCGTCGGTCAGCCCCTCGGCGGCCAGCTTCCGCAGCACCTGCCACAGGTCGGCCAGCGCGGGTCCCGTCACATCGGTGGCCACCGAACCGCTGATGGCCAGCATCGCGGCGCCGCTGCCGTCCTCGGCGGAGCGCAGCACCTGCCCGAACGCCCGCACCCCGTAGGTGTAGCCCTTCTCCTCGCGCAGCACCCGGTCCAGCCGGGAGGTGAGGGTGCCGCCCAGGCAGTAGACGCCCAACAGCTGCGCGGGCCACACCCGGTCGTGCCGGTCGGGGCCGGTCCGGCCGATCAGCAGCTGCGTCTGCACCGCACCGGGCCGGTCGACGATGACGACCCGGCCCGCGTCGTCGGCGGAGATGGGCGGCATGGAACGCACCGCCGCGGCGGCTCCCGTCCAACCGCCCAGGGTCTCGGCGAGCGCCGCGTCCAGATCGACGCCCTCCAGATCGCCGACCACCACGGCGGTGGCCGCCGCGGGGCGCACATGGGCCTCGTAGTAGGCGCGCACGGCAGCCGCGTCGATGCGCCGCACCGTCTCCTCGGAGCCCTGCCGGGGCCGGGACATCCGCGACTCGGCGGGGAACAGCTCGCGGAAGAGCTCCTTGGCGGCGCGACGCGCCGGGTTGGCCAGCTCGTGCGGGATCTCGTCCAGCCGGTTGGCGACGAGCCGTTCGACCTCGCCGTCCGGGAAGGCGGGAGCGCGCAGCGCGTCGGCCAGCAGACCCAGCGCCTTGGGCAGCCGGGAGACGGGCACCTCCAGCGAGACGCGCACGCCGGGGTGGTCGGCGTTGGCGTCGAGCGTGGCGCCGCACCGCTCCAGCTCGGCGGCGAACTCCTCGGCCGTGTGCTTGTCCGTGCCCTCGCTCAGCGCGCGGGCCATGATGGTGGCGACACCGTCCAGCCCCTCCGGCTCCGCGTCCAGCGGCGCCCGCAGATTCACCTCGACGGCCACCACTTCCTGGCCCGGGCGGTGGCAGCGCAGCACCGTCAGCCCGTTGGGCAGCGTGGCGCGCTCGGGGGTGGGGAAGGCCCACGGCTTCGGGGTGCCGCTGGGCGGCTGGGGGTGGAACTCCATGCTCTTGCCTGCTGTCTCCGCGATGCCCGCGGGGCTCGTGCTCGCCGGTGTCTCGCTCACTGCCCGGCCTCCTCGTCGTCGTTCGCCGCGTTCGCCGGCTCGTCCTCGTGCGCGAGCGGTTCGTACACCAGCACGGCGCGGTTGTCGGAACGCAGCCGCTGCGCCGCCACCTCCCGCACCTCCTCGCGGGTCACCTCCAGCACGCGGCTCACCGCCGTCAGCGCGAGCTGCGGGTCGCCGAAGAGCACCGCGTACCGGCACAGTTCGTCGGCGCGTCCACCGACCGTCGCCAGCCGGTCCAGCCACTCGCGCTCCAACTGCGCCTGGGCCCGTTCCATCTCCTCCTCGCTGGGGCCCTCCTCGGCGAAGCGGCGCAGCTCCTCGTCGACCGCCGCCTGGATGTCGGCGAGCTCCGCACCGCTGGACGCCTTGATGTCCAGCCAGCCCAGCGAGGGGGCGCCCGCCAGCCGGAGCATGCCGAAACCGGCCGCCACCGCGGAGCGGTCGTGCCGCACCAGCCGGGCGTAGAGGCGGGAGGACTCGCCGCCGCCCAGCGCGGTCAGCGCCAGGTCGGCCGCGTCCGCCCCGCGGGTCCCGTCGTGCGGCAGGCGGTAGCCGTTCATCAGCGCGCGGGAGGGCACGTCCTCCTCGACGACCTCGCGCTTCTCCTCGCCGATCAGGTCGGGCAGCGAACCGTCGCGCGGCGGGCGCTTCCCGTCGTGGCCCGGGATGGAGCCGAAGTACTTCTCGATCCAGGCAAGCGTCTGCTCAGGGTCGATGTCGCCGACGACGGACAGCACGGCGTTGTTGGGCGCGTAGTACGTACGGAAGAACTCCCGCGCGTCCTCCAGGGAGGCCGCGTCCAGGTCGGCCATGGAGCCGATCGGGGTGTGGTGGTAGGGGTGGCCCTCGGGGAACGCCATGGCCGTCATACGCTCGAACGCGGTGCCGTAGGGCACGTTGTCGTAGCGCTGCCGGCGCTCGTTCTTGACCACGTCGCGCTGGTTCTCCATGGACTCCTCGTCCAGCGCGGCCAGCAGCGACCCCATCCGGTCCGCCTCCAGCCACAGGGCGAGCTCCAGCTCATGGGCCGGCATGGTCTCGAAATAGTTGGTGCGCTCGAAGCTGGTGGTGCCGTTCAGCGAGCCGCCGGCGCCCTGCACCAGCTCGAAGTGCCCGTTACCCTTCACCTGCGCCGAACCCTGGAACATCAGGTGCTCGAAGAGGTGAGCCAGGCCGGTGCGGCCCTTGGCCTCGTGACGGGAACCGACGTCGTACCAGAGGCAGACAGCGGCGACGGGGGTCAGATGGTCCTCGGAGAGCACCACCCGCAGGCCGTTGGCCAGCCGATGCTCCGTCGCTGTCAGCCCACCGGTGGCCGGCGGGGGCGTGGCCGTGTGACCCATGCGCGTGGAGTCCCTTCGCTCGCGGGGGTGTCCCGGCCGGGCGCCGGGAACTGCGGACCGCCTCGCACTCGTGCGACCGGCGGCCCTGTCACTGTATGCAACCACGCCGACAAGGTGCGAAGTTCCCGTACGGTCTACCGAGCGACCGCCCTGTCAGTGCGGCGGTCCACAATGGTCGATCGACAGCAACAAGAGCGACAGCGCGAAGAGCGACAGCACAAGAGCGACAGCACGAAGCAGCGAAGGAGCCGCAGCCGCGATGGCCCGCCGCAGTAAAAGCCGTACACCGGCACCGGAGCCGGGAGAGGACTTCGAGGAGCGCATCGTCGACATCGACGTCGTCGACGAGATGCAGGGCTCCTACCTGGAGTATGCGTATTCGGTCATCTACTCGCGCGCGCTCCCCGACGCCCGCGACGGGATGAAACCCGTGCAGCGCCGGATCCTGTACCAGATGCACGAGATGGGCCTGCGCCCCGACAGGTCGTATGTGAAGTGCGCCCGCGTGGTGGGCGAGGTGATGGGCAAGCTCCACCCGCACGGTGACTCCCCCATCTATGACGCCCTGGTGCGGATGGCACAGGACTTCTCGATGCGGCTGCCGCTCGTGGACGGCCACGGCAACTTCGGTTCGCTGGGCAACGACGACCCGCCCGCGGCGATGCGGTACACCGAGTGCCGGGCCGCGCCCGCCGCCGGGCTGATGGTCGAGTCGATCGACGAGGAGACGGTCGACTTCGGCGCCAACTACGACGGCAGCGAGGAAGAACCCGTCACGCTGCCGGCCGCCTACCCCAACCTTCTGGTGAACGGCGCCTCGGGGATCGCGGTCGGCATGGCCACGAACATGCCGCCGCACAACCTCACCGAGGTCATCGCGGCAGCCCGTCACCTGATCAAGCACCCGGGCGCCGACCTTGAGACCCTGATGGGCTTCATCCCGGGCCCCGACCTGCCCACCGGGGGCAAGATCGTCGGCCGGGAGGGCATCAAGGACGCCTACGTCTCCGGACGCGGCTCCTTCAAGATCCGTGCCACGGTCTCGATCGAACAGGTCACGGCCCGGCGCAAGGGCATCGTGGTCACCGAACTGCCGTTCGCCGTCGGTCCCGAGAAGGTCATCTCCAAGATCAAGGACCTGGTCAACGCGAAGAAGCTGCAGGGCATCGCGGACGTCAAGGACCTGACCGACCGCGAGCACGGGCTGCGCCTGGTCATCGAGGTCAAGAACGGCTTCAACCCGGAAGCTGTCCTCTCCCAGCTGTACAAGCTGACGCCGATGGAGGAGTCCTTCGGCATCAACAACGTCGCGCTGGTGGACGGCCAGCCGCTCACGCTCGGCCTCAAGGAGCTGCTGGAGGTCTACGTCGACCACCGGTTCGACGTGGTACGGCGGCGCAGCGAGTTCCGGCGCGGCAAGCGGCGCGACCGGCTGCACCTGGTGGAGGGCCTGCTGGTGGCGCTCGTCGACATCGACGAGGTCATCAGGATCATCCGGTCGAGTGAGAACGCCGCCGAGGCGAAAGCCTCGCTCATCTCCCGCTTCGGGCTCAGCGAGATCCAGACCCAGTACATCCTCGACACCCCGCTGCGCCGGCTCACCAAGTTCGACCGTATCGAGCTGGAGGACGAGCGGGACCGGCTCAAGGACGAGATCGAGAAGCTGACCCGGATCCTGGAGTCGGACGCGGAGCTGCGCAAGCTCGTCTCCTCGGAACTGTCCGCCGTCGCCAAGAAGTACGGCACCCCGCGCCGCACCGAGTTGCTGGACTCCGCCGAGGTTCCGGTGGCCGCCGTACCGCTGGAGGTCGCCGACGATCCGTGCCGGGTGCTGCTCTCCTCCACGGGCCTGCTCGCCCGCACGGCCAACGGCAGCATGGAGTTCGGCGAGTCGGCCAAGCGCGTCAAACACGACGTGATCGTCTCCGCCGTGCCGGCCACCACACGCGGCGAAGTGGGAGCCGTGACCTCGACGGGCCGTCTGCTGCGGTTGCAGGTGGTCGACCTTCCGCAACTGCCCGAGACGGCCACCTCGCCCAACCTGGCGGGCGGAGCACAGATCTCGGAGTTCCTCACCCTGGAGAACGACGAGACGCTGATCTGTCTGACCACGCTGGACGAGTCGTCGCCGGGGCTGGCGATCGGCACCCAGCAGGGCGTCGTCAAGCGGGTGGTGCCCGACTATCCGGCCAACCGGGGCGAGTTGGAGGTCATCGCCCTCAAGGACGGCGACCGCATCGTCGGCGGCGCCGAGCTGCGCACCGGCGAGGAGGACCTGGTCTTCATCACCGACGACGCACAGCTGCTGCGCTTCCAGGCGAGCCAGGTGCGTCCGCAGGGCCGTCCCGCGGGCGGAGTGGCGGGCGTCAAGCTCGCCCAGGACGCGCAGGTGATCTTCTTCGGCGCCGTCGACCCGGCCGCGGAGGCAGCCGTGTTCACGGCCGCCGGTTCGGAGGGCACGCTGGACGACTCGCTGAGCACGGCCAAGTTCACCGCGTTCGACCAGTACCCGCGCAAGGGGCGTGCGACAGGCGGCGTGCGCTGCCAGCGCTTCCTCAAGGGCGAGGACCGGCTGCGGCTGGCCTGGGCGGGCGCCACCCCCGCGCTGGCGGCGACCAGGACCGGCGCCCCCGCCGAGCTGCCCGAACCCGACCCGCGCAGGGACGGTTCGGGGCTGCCGCTGAAGAAGCAGATCGCCGCGGTGGCGGGCCCGGTGTAGTCGCCCGGAGCGGGCGGAGCCGAAGCCGAAGGTGCCGGGGGCAGCGCGCCCCCAGCACCTTCCCCGCTGTCGCGTCGAGCGACGCCGGGGGACGAGCGACCACGACGGGCCGAGCAACTACGACGGGAAGGATCCGGCGGCGTCGTCGGCCGCCGCGACCAGCAGATCCGTCTCGTCCTCCTGGCCGCTGTCGACGTAGCGGAGCACTCCCCACATCGCGCGCTCGTCCGGTCCCGGCCCCTCCGGGTCGACGACGCACGCGCTGAGCCCGTCGTGCAGGGCGGCACCGTCCACGCCCGAGCCGATCATCACCAGCTCGGTACGCCGCTCCTTCGACCGGGAGGGCCGCTCCGGGGCGAAGCGGAGGAAGCCGCCCACGGCGTGCACCTCGTACACGTTGGCGGGGTCGGCCGCGCCGAAGTCCACATAACCCTTGATCCGGTACAACCCGTCGGGCCTGGCGTCCAGGAAATCCAGGAAGCGGCGCGGGTCCAGCGGCCGGTCGGAGACGAACTCCACCGGCTCGTAGGCGGCGTGCAGATGCGCGGCATGGCTCTCCTCGCCGCCGCACCCGTGCTCGCTCTCATCTCCCCCGGTCACGTGGCCGTGCTCCTCGCCGTCGCCGTCGCTGTCCCCGTCGCCGTACAGCAGCGAGTCGAACGAGAGCTGTTCGACCGGCGGGCGCTCCCGACGTACGCGGTCGAAGAGCAGCGCCGGGTCGACACGGCCGAAGGTGGCGGGGACGACGGGCGTACCGGGGCTGAGCCGTCGCAGTTCGGCGCGGAGCGCTGCACGGCGCTCGTCGGGCACGCGGTCGGCCTTGTTGAGGACGAGCAGATCGGCCGCCCCGACATGGCGCTCCAACTCGGGATGGCGCGCGCGTACGGCCTCGAACTCCGCCGCGTCGACGACCTCCACGAGACCGCCGTAGACGATGTGCGGGCTCCCGCTGGCCAGCACCATCCGGATCAGCGTCTCCGGCTCGGCCACCCCGCTGGCCTCGATCACGATGACGTCCATTCCGGCCGCGGGGCGCGCGAGGACGTCGAGTACCTCATCCATGTCGCTGGTGTCCACGGCGCAGCACAGGCAGCCGTCCCCGAGGGAGACCATGGAGTCCACCTGGCCGGAGACGGCCATGGCGTCGATCTCGATGCTGCCGAAGTCGTTGACGATCGCACCGATGCGGGTGCCTCGGGCGCGGCGCAGCAGATGGTTGAGGAGAGTGGTCTTCCCGGAGCCGAGGAACCCGGCCAGGACGACGACCGGGATCCGGCCGCCCACCGCTCCCCGTCGGCTGCCGGCCTCCGTACCGTCCACGTGTTCCCCTCCTGCCCCGCTCCGCTGTGCTGTGGCGGCTTCGCGGGGCGGGACCCCCGCTGCCTCGGAACGGCTGCTGATCGTACCGAACAGGGCCTTCCCGTCTTCCGCTCAGGGCGACGGGAGGACGGACGTACGAGAGGGCGACCGAGGCGACCGAGGGGTGCGCGGAGGCAGTGGCGCAGCGGGCGCGGCGGGGCCGGCCAGGTTAGGCTCGCCTGTGTGAGCACGTGTGCGACGGCCTCCCGGGCCTTGGCCGAGCCCCTCGCGGGTACGGCTGCGACAGCCCGCACCTGGCTGCTGATCGAGCAGCCGGGCCCCTGGGGCAAGAAGGCGCTGACCCAGAGCCATCTCGACCCGGAGCTCGGGCAGACGCTCGACGCGGCGGCCAGCGCGCACGGCGGCCGGGTCGCACTGATCCGACGTCCCGGACGACACGCCGACAACTCCAGTACCGCGCGGCACCGGATCTTCCTCGCCCGCACGGTCCCTGGCAACTCGTGGGTCCGTACGGTCGCGCTGTCGGGCGACGACCTGGGGGAACTGCGGAAGCTGGACTTCGCGGCCCTGGACGGCGCCTCCACCGGCGTGCACGGCGCCTCTGCCGGCGTGGACGGCGCCACCACGGATACGGCTGGTGTCCCTCCGCTCGGTTTCGGCTGGGAGCCGTACCGAGGGGATCCGCTCGCCCTGGTGTGCACCAACGGCAAGCGGGACCGCTGCTGCGCCCTGCTGGGCAGGCCACTGGCTGCCGAGCTGGAGGCCTCCGGCGGGGCGAACGTCTGGGAGATCACCCATATCGGTGGCCACCGCTTCGCGCCGACGCTGCTGGTGCTGCCCTACGGCTACGCGTACGGACGGCTCGACGCGCCGGCCGTGAAGGGCGTGCTGGACGCCGTACGGGACGGTCATGTCCTGACGGACGGCTGCCGAGGCCGCTCCGCCTGGGACCGCCCGGGGCAGGCGGCCGACCTGGCGGTACGTGAGCGTACGGGCGAGTCGGGCGCGCACGCGCTGACTGTGACCGCCGTACGCGAGGAGCCGGCGAAGCCGCGGCAGCCGGACGCGGATCAGCGGCGGTGGCGGGTGACCGTCGCGCACGTGGACGGGCGCCGCTGGCACGTGCTCCTCGCCGAGTCGGCGGACGGACCCGCCCTGCCCGCGAGCTGCGGCGCCGCCCCGGCCGCCCCGGTGCGGATGGAAGCCTTGCGGATCGAGGAACCCCCGGCCCGCCCGTAGCGCCCGTACCGCCTGCGGCCCGCTGGATCGTCGGCGTCCGGACCGGTGCGTCGGCACGGGTGGGGTGGATACCGTCCGGCTATGTCCCCCGTTCGGAGGACCGCGCAGCCCGTCCCCTCCCGCCGTGAGGTCGCCCGTGTCCCTCTCCGGCACACACGCAGCACGCTCAGCACGCCGCACCTCAGCACGACGCACCTCAGTACGACGTACACCAGTCCGACTCGTGTACCGGCGCTCCTCCCACCCCGGCCGTCCGCACCGGCCGCTGCGTCGCCCCGGCTGGCCACGGCGGGTGTCCTCCCAGGTGCTGCTCATGCAACTGGCAGTCGTCACCGGGGTGACCGCCGTGGCGACAGGGCTGTTCCTGGCGCCCTTCAGCAACCAGCTCGACGACCAGGCCTCCCGGCGCGCGCTCGCCATCGCGCAGGCGACGGCGGCCGAGCCCGGCCTGGACGACCTGCTGACCGACGGCGCCGGGCCCTCACGCGACGGCCCCGTCCAGCGCCTCGCCGAACGCATCCGGCACGCCACCGGCGCCAGCTACATCGTGGTGCTGGACACCCGCGGCATCCGCTGGTCGCACGCGGAGCCCCGCCGCATCGGCCACCGGGTCTCCACCGACCCGGGCCCCGCGCTGGCCGGCCGGGAGGTGCACCACATCGACGAGGGGACCCTGGGCAGATCGGCCCGGGGCAAGGTTCCCTTGCACGACGAGCGGGGAAAGGTCGTCGGCGCCGTCTCGGTCGGCATCGCCTACGACAGCGTGCGCGACCGCTTCACCCGGGCCCTACCGGGGCTGCTGGCGTACGCCGGCGGCGCGCTCGGGGTGGGCGCACTCGCCGCGCTGCTCATCTTCCGCAGACTGCAAAAGCGCACCCACGACCTCGCCTTCTCCGACATCACCGCGCTGCTGGCCGAACGGGAGGCGGTCTTGCACGGTATCCGGGAGGGCGTCGTCTCGCTGGACTCCTCCGGAAGGATCCGGCTGGTCAACGACGAGGCGCAGCGGCTGCTGGAGCTGGACGGGCAGCACATCGGGCTGTCCCCGCAGGAGGCGCTGGGTCCCGGGCGAACGGCCAGGGTGCTGGCGGGCGAGGTGCCGGGTTCCGATCTGCTGACGGTCAGCGGCGGGCGGGTGCTGGTCGCCAACCGGATGCCGACCGAGGACGGCGGGGCCGTCGCGACCCTCCGCGACAGGACCGAACTGGAGCTCCTCGGCCGGGAACTGGACGGCTCACAAGGGCTGATCGACGCCCTGCGCGCCCAGGACCACGAACACGCCAACCGTATGCACATCCTCCTCGGACTGCTGCAGCTGGACATGGTCGAGGACGCTGTGGACTATCTGAGCGAGGCCGTCGGAGTGCACAGAGCGACGGCGGAGGAGATCTCCGACCACATTCACGACCCGATGCTCGCCGCGCTGCTGGTAGGCAAGGCCACCGTGGCGGCGGAGCGCTCGGTCGCGTTGCGCATCGCACCGGGCACGCTGCTGCCCAACCGTCTGGTGGACCCTCCGGAGCTGGCCACGGTGTTGGGCAATCTGGTCGACAACGCCCTGGACGCGGCGGCCGGTTCGCCGGGCGGCCGGGTGACGGTCGCGCTCGTCCCCGACGCGGACGGCCGGCAGACCGGGCTCACCCTTCGGGTGGGCGACAGCGGCCCCGGCGTCCCGTCCGAGCACCGGGAAGCCGTCTTCACGGAGGGCTGGTCCACCAAGGAGCCGCCGGCGCACGGCCGCCGCGGGCTCGGCCTGGCGCTCGTACGACGACTCGCGGAGCGCCACGGCGGCAGCGCCCAGGTGAGCGAGGGGCCGGACGGCGGCGCCGAGTTCACCGTCGTCCTGCCCGAAGCCCTCCACCCGAAAAGCGCACCGGCACGGCCCACCCCGTCCGGGGTCGGGGTCACGCCGCCCGGCGTCGGGGTCACACAGCCCCGGACCGGGGTCACACCGCGCCCGCGCCCGTGAGGGAGCGCACCTCCGTCTCGGCGTGCCGTGCCGGATCGGCGCTCCGGTGGGACAGGAGCGTGCCCAGCCAGCCCGCGAGGAAACCCAGCGGGATGGAGACGAGCCCGGGGTTCTCCAGCGGGAAGTACGCGAAGTCCCGGCCGGGGAACAGCGACTGCGGGCCGCCCGAGACGACCGGTGAGAACACCACCAGTGCGACGGCGGGCAGCAGTCCGCCGTAAACGGAGCAGACGGCGCCACACGTGGTGAACCGTCGCCAGAAGAGGGCGTACAGCAGTACGGGAAGGTTGGCCGATGCGGCCACTGCGAAGGCGAGGCCCAACAGGAACGCCACGTTCAGCTCCCGCGCCGACAGGCTCAGTCCGACGGCGACAGCGCCGATGACCACGGCAGCCGCACGGGCAACGGCCACCTCTCCCTTTGGGCCGCCCCTCCGACCGCCCTGCGACCAGGTCCGTCGCGACCAGCCCTCTCGCGACCAGCCGGTCTGCGACCAGCCGTCTGGCCGGTCTCGTCGCGGCGTCAACGACGCGTACAGATCATGGGTCATGGCTGCCGATGCGGCGAGGGTGACGCCCGCGACGGCGGCCAGGACGGAAGCGAAAGCCACAGCGGCCACCAGTGCGACAACAGCCGCTCCCCCGGTGGCGTGCGCCCCGCCGCCCAACTCGACCGACAGCAGCGGAACGGCCGTGTTCCCGGCCGCGCTCGACCGGCGCACGGCATCGGTGCCCACGAGCGCTGCCGCTCCGGCGCCGATGACGATGGTCATCAGGGAGAAGCTCCCGATGAGCCCGATCGCCCACACGGCCGAGCGACGGGCGGCACGCGCCGTCGGTACGGTGCAAAAGCGCGCCAGGACGTGCGGCAGTCCGGCCGTACCGAGCACCAGGGCCAGGCCGAGACTGAGGAAGTCGAGCCGGGAGACCCGGTCGGCGCCGCCGTAGCGCAGGCCGGGGGCGAGAAAGTCCTTGCCGTGGCCGCTGTTCTCGGCGGCACTGGTGAGCAGAGCCGCAAGGTCGCCGCCGAACCGCAGCAGCACCAGCACGCTGAGCGTCAGCGCACCGCCCATCAGCAGCACCGCTTTGGCGATCTGGATCCAGGTGGCCGCCCGCATGCCGCCGCAGACGACGTGGAAGACCATGAGCGCGGGCACCCCGTGCACCTTCCAGGCGTACGCCGCTCCCCCGGAGCTGCCCAGCACGAGCGCCATCAGGCGGCCCGCACCGACCAGCTGCGCCACCAGATACAGCACCGAGACCGTCACGGACGAGCATCCCAGCGCGATCCGGACGGGCCGTTCGCGTACCCGTACGGCGACGACATCGGCGAGGGTGTAGCGCCCGCAGTTGCGTACCGGTTCGGCGATGAGCAGCAGGGCGAGGAGCCACGCCACCAGGAAGCCGACGGAGTAGAGCATCCCGTCGTAGCCGTAGAGCGCGACCAGTCCGGCGATGCCGAGGAAGGCGGCGGCCGACATGTGGTCACCGGCGATGGCGAAACCATTCTCCAGCGGGGTGAAGAGTCTGCCACCCGCGTAGAACTCCTGCGAGGAGGCGTGCCGTCTGCTGCCCACCCAGCTGGTGACGGCCAGCGTGGCGACCACGACAGCGCTCAACAGCAGCAGCGTCAGCACCTGGTGACCACCGCTCACCGCACGCACTCCCCTGGTGCGGCGGACGCCGCCGCTCGGGTCATCTCCTGGGTCTCCCAGCGCAGTTCGAGCGCCGGCCGGTCCCTGCGCAACCGGGCGTGGCGCGCATACAGCCAGGTCAGCAGGAACGTGGCGGCGAACTGCGCGAGAAAAGCGGCCATTCCGACGTTCAACACGCCGACCACGGGTCTCGCCATCAGCCCGGGCGCGCTGACAGCGAGCACCAGATAGCCGAGGTAGCACAGCAGGAACGCCGCGCCCACGGGCAGC
Source organism: Streptomyces sp. B15 (assembly GCF_018070605.1). Lineage (NCBI taxonomy): Bacteria > Bacillati > Actinomycetota > Actinomycetes > Kitasatosporales > Streptomycetaceae > Streptomyces > Streptomyces sp. B15. Next base: position 7,023 of record NZ_JAGPXJ010000107.1, on the reverse strand, counting down.
GCGAAGCGCCGGTAGCGGCGGCGGACCTGCTGGAAGGCGGCGCTGCGCTGGACGGCCTGATACACCTCGTGCGCGTCGGGCCGCCGCACCGGCCGCTGCTGCCGGGGAGAAGCCGCGACTCGGGCGGCGGGCAGATGGGACGGGGCGGTGGGACGGGCGCAGCCGAGTTCGGCTCCGCCCGTGGCCACGGCGTCGTACCAGGGATCTTCGATGCGCATGCACCAGGATGGGCGCAGTCCCGAGATCACATTCAGCGCATTCCGGCCCCTTCACCCCTTCAGGTGAAGGCCGCTCAAGAGGCGAAAGAGCCGGCTGTCCCCTACTCGGACGTCGATCTCACACGTCGATGCGGGAGCGGTCCAACGTGGCGGCGGAGGAGCTGATGAACTCCCGGCGCGGAGCCACCTCGCTGCCCATCAGCAGGTCGAACGCCTGCTCTGCCGCCTCCAGGTCGCTGATGTTGATGCGGCGCAGGGTGCGGTGGCGCGGGTCCATGGTGGTCTCGGCCAGCTGGTCGGCGTCCATCTCACCCAGCCCCTTGTAGCGCTGGATGGAGTCCTTGTAGCGGATCTTCTTGCTCTCCAGCTCCAGCAGGGTCTGGCGCAGTTCGTTGTCCGAGTAGGTGTACAGGTACTTGTCCTGGCCCTTCTTCGGGTTGATCAGCTCGATCCGGTGCAGCGGCGGCACCGCGGAGAACACCCGTCCTTCCTCCACCATCGGCCGCATGTAGCGCTGGAAGAGCGTCAGCAGCAGACAGCGGATGTGTGCGCCGTCGACGTCCGCGTCGGCGAGGAAGATGACCTTGCCGTACCGCGCCTGGTCGATGTCGAAGGTCCGCCCGGACCCGGCTCCTATGACCTGGATGATCGCACCGCACTCGGCGTTCTTGAGCATGTCCGAGACGGACGACTTCTGCACGTTGAGGATCTTGCCGCGGATCGGCAGCAGCGCCTGGAACTCGGAGTTCCGCGCCACCTTGGCGGTGCCGAGCGCGGAGTCGCCCTCCACGATGAACAGTTCGGTGCGGTCGATGTCGTCGGCCCGGCAGTCGGCCAGCTTGGCGGGCAGCGCCGAGGACTCCAGTGCCGTCTTCCGGCGCTGCGCCTCCTTGTGCTGCCGCGCGGCGATCCGGGTACGGGCCGCGGCGGCGACCTTCTCCAGCACGGCGCGGGCCTGCGCCTTGGCGTCCCGCTTGTTGGAGGTCAAGAACGCCTTCAGTTCCTTGGCCACCACCTGCGCGACGATCCGGGAGGCGGCCGAGGTGCCCAGCACCTCCTTGGTCTGCCCCTCGAACTGCGGCTCGGCCAGCCGGACCGTCACCACGGCGGTCAGCCCTTCGAGGGCGTCGTCCTTGACGACGTCGTCGTCGGCGACCTTCAGCAGCCGGTGCGTACGCAGCGCCTCGTTGACCGTCTTGGTCACCGACCGCTCGAAGCCCGCCACATGGGTGCCCCCCTTGGGGGTGGCGATGATGTTCACGAACGACTTGAGCGTCGAGTCGTAGCCGGTGCCCCAGCGCAGCGCGATGTCCACACCCAGCTCGCGCTGCACCTCGGTGGGGATCATGTGACCGCGGTCGTCCAGGACCGGCACCGTCTCCTTGAAGGTGCCCTGCCCCTGCAGCCGCAGCACGTCACAGACCGCCTTGTCGGGGGCGAGGTACTCGCAGAACTCGCTGATGCCGCCGTCGTAGTGGAACGTCTCCTCGACGACACCCTCGTCCTCCAGCCCCCGCTCGTCGCGTACGACGATCGTCAGTCCGGGCACCAGAAACGCTGTCTGACGGGCACGCGCGTGCAGCGTCTCCAGAGAGAGCTTGGCGTCCTTGAGGAAGATCTGCCGGTCCGCCCAGTAGCGCACCCGGGTACCCGTACGGGTCTTCGGGATCTTCTTCCCCTTGAGCAGCCCGCTGGAGGGGTCGAACGGCGCGTCGGGGCCGGACTCGGTGAAGATGCCGGGCACCCCGCGGCGGAAGCTGATGCTGTGGGTCCTGCCGTTGAGGTCGACCTCGACGTCCAGCCGGGAGGAGAGCGCGTTGACGACCGAGGCGCCCACACCGTGCAGACCACCGGAGGCCGCGTAGGCACCGCCACCGAACTTGCCGCCGGCGTGCAGCTTCGTCATCACGACCTCGACGCCGGAGAGCCCCGTCTTGGGCTCCACGTCGACGGGGATGCCACGGCCGTTGTCACTGACCTCGACCGAGCCGTCCTCGCGCAGGATGACCTCGATCCGGTCGCAGTAGCCGCCGAGCGCCTCGTCAACCGAGTTGTCGATAATTTCCCAGAGGCAGTGCATCAGGCCACGACTGTCGGTCGAGCCGATGTACATGCCCGGCCGCTTGCGGACTGCCTCCAGCCCTTCCAGGACAAGCAGATGCCGCGCGGTGTAATTGGAACCGCCCTCGCGGTCTGCCCCGGTCAGCAGTGCGGTGGACGGCACGGACATGTCGGCGGTCACGCGGTTCGCTCCTCGCTGAATTCTGCTTGAGACGGCTGGGTTGCCGCGTCAGAGGGTACCGAGGCCCAGGACGGCACGTGATGTGCCACCCAGGAGACGGAAGTGTGCGACCCGGGAGACGGATCATGAGAACTGCCATGCTAGCCCACGTTCGATATTCTGTTCGATAAGAGATCTGGTGTAGGGATGGTTGTCGCCCCCGGTGCCGCACACATCACGTTCCCATCCAGGCATGAACCATTTAGGCTCCGGGCACGTCCTCCACAACGGAGGGTTGGACAGCCCGAAGTCGGACGACAACACAACGGCACGACGAGACCTGCCAGCGCCACTGGCAGAGCCCGCGACCAAGCCACCACCCACCGTCACAGACTCGACCGACAGACCGAAAAATCGACGGACACCGACGGAAAGCTCCCAACCCCTGCAATACGGCCCATTCGCCGCCACCCGGCAACTATCCGGCCTCCCGGCCAAAAAAGTCCGGGAATGAAGGCCAGTGCGGGAACGTTTTCGGCCTGGTTGGATGTTGACCCTGGTACGACAGCTCGTCGAGCTAGAGAAGAGGCGACGTGACTACAGTTCTGACCCCCGCGACTCCGCTGACGGCAGCCGACCGCTGTGACCGGTGCAACGCACAGGCGTACCTGCGCGTTGTCCTTGTAAGCGGCGGAGAGCTGCTGTTCTGCGCCCACCACGGTCGCAAGTTCGAGCCGGAACTCAAGAAGATCGCCGCGGAGATACAGGACGAGACGGAGAAGCTCACCGCGACTCCCTCCACCGCAGGCGAAGACGACTGATGACCTGCTGACCCGACGCCTTCGCGTCCACGTCCGACGAGCTATCCCGGCACAGGCCGGAACCGGCGGGCGGTCCTCCCGATACCCGGGAGAACCGTCCGCCCTCGTCATTTCCGGACCGGCTCGCTGCCTGCTGCCTGCTGCCTGCTGCCTGCTGCCTGCTGCCTGCTGGAGCATCACGCTGACCGGAGTTGGCCGGATATCGCCCTGACCGATCGTCCTCCTGGCCGGAACGGACCGGTTGCCGAACCGGTACGGCAACCCCGGTACGGCAACCCCGGTACGGAAGACCGGCAAGGACAGGGGGCGCGGGACGGCTCGCGCCCGACGCGCACCGCACCCCGCCTGACTCCCAGTACCGCTCAGAGCGCGCTTGTGCGCCCCCTCACGTCCCTGCGGGCGCGGGGGCGCCGTCCTGGGTCTGGATCACGGATTCGGCCGCGGAGAGCCGCGTATAGACGCCCGGGCGACCCGCCTGGCCGCACCCGATACCCCAGGAGACGAGGCCCACGAGCTTGCCCTGGGCGACCAGTGGGCCGCCGCTGTCTCCCTGACAGGCGTCCTTGCCACCCTCCTTGAGTCCTGCACACATCATGGTGACCGGGTCGTAGGTGCCGTCGGCGGAGCCCGGATAGGCCCGTCGGCAGTCCTGGTCCGGAAGCACTTTCACCCGGGCGGCGTGCAGCGTCGTCGCGTAGTCCCCGCGCCCCGTGGTGTCGCCCCAGCCGTAGACCGAGGCTTCGGTGCCCGCCTGGTACGCGGAGTCGCCCTTGTGGGCCATCGGAATGACGGCCTCCCGCGGCACGGAGGACGCCAGCCGCAGTACGGCGATGTCACCCTTGTTGGTCCTGGAGTCGTAGTCCGGGTTGACCTTCGACGACTTGACCGCGATCTCCTTGCCCGCCGTACTCGTCAGATCCCCGCGTCCCGTGATCACGCGCAGGTCGTCGACCCGGGAGGGGTCGGCCCCCAGCACCTCCCTGCTGAGGCAGTGCGCCGCCGTTACCGCCGTTCGGGGGCCGACGAGGGCGCCGCCGCAGAACTGGCCCGAGCGCTGCGGGCCGAACCGGGCACGGCTGGAGAGGGCAACGACCCACGGGTGCGCGTCGGCGCTCACCGGGGCTCCACCCACGACGACACGGCCAGGCCCCTTGTCGTGCGCTGCGGCCTGCTGCGGCGTCGCCGGAGCGAGCAGCGCAGCTATGAGCGCCGTCCCCAGGATGACGGGACGACTTCCAGAGCGCCTCGGGGTGCGGCTGGCGCGTGTTCGCTTACAGCGCATCGATCGCATGAGACCGACCTCCTGACCGTACGGAACTGTGTGACTACCCAGGGTGTTCCGAGTTCACGCGGGTCGCATCCCGGGCCGCCCTCGGGATGAGCCGAGAAACGCCCGCAGATGCAGCAGGGGGAAGGTCGGCAACAACGTGGAGGCCGGTGGACCCCTCGGCGGGGTCCACCGGCCTCCACGTGTGTGTGCGCGTGTCTGCGCTGCCGCCCTATCAGTCCAGGTAGTCCCGCAGGACCTGAGAACGGGAGGGGTGACGCAGCTTGGACATCGTCTTCGACTCGATCTGACGGATGCGCTCACGCGTCACGCCGTAGACCTTGCCGATCTCGTCGAGCGTCTTGGGCTGGCCGTCGGTCAGACCGAAGCGCATCGAGACGACGCCCGCCTCGCGCTCGCTGAGCGTGTCGAGCACGGAGTGCAGCTGCTCCTGCAGAAGTGTGAAGCTGACCGCGTCCGCCGGCACGACCGCCTCGGAGTCCTCGATCAGATCACCGAACTCGCTGTCGCCGTCCTCGCCCAGCGGAGTGTGCAGCGAGATCGGCTCCCGGCCGTACTTCTGGACCTCGACGACCTTCTCGGGCGTCATGTCCAGCTCCTTGGCCAGCTCCTCCGGGGTGGGCTCACGGCCCAGGTCCTGGAGCATCTGGCGCTGCACACGGGCGAGCTTGTTGATGACCTCGACCATGTGCACCGGGATGCGGATGGTGCGCGCCTGGTCGGCCATGGCGCGCGTGATGGCCTGACGGATCCACCACGTCGCGTACGTCGAGAACTTGTAACCCTTCGTGTAGTCGAACTTCTCGACCGCACGGATCAGACCGAGGTTCCCCTCCTGGATCAGGTCCAGGAAGAGCATGCCGCGGCCCGTGTAGCGCTTGGCCAGCGAGACCACCAGACGGAGGTTGGCCTCCAGCAGGTGGTTCTTGGCGCGGCGCCCGTCCTCGGCGATGATCTCCAGCTCGCGCTGGAGCTTGGGGGCCAGCTTCTCCTCGGCCGCCAGCTTGTCCTCGGCGAAGAGACCGGCCTCGATCCGCTTGGCGAGCTCGACCTCCTGCTCCGCGTTGAGGAGCGGGACCTTGCCGATCTGCTTGAGGTAGTCCTTGACCGGGTCGGCTGTCGCCCCCGCGGCGGCCACCTGCTGGGCTGGCGCGTCGTCCTCGTCATCGTCGGAGATGACGAAGCCCTCGTTCTCGTTCTTGACTTCGGCCGCGGGGCCGTCCTCGGGGCCGGGCTTGCCCGAGGGCTTGGCGGCGATGTCCTCCACCAGTTCCTCGTCACCCTCGAGGAGTTCGTCGACGACGGACTTCTTGGCTGCGGTCTTCTTGGGGGCGGCCGTCTTCTTCGCCGCCGTCTTCTTCGCCGCGGTCTTCTTGGCTGCGGCCTTCTTCGCGGGCTTCGGCGCGGCCTCCTCCCCAGCGGACTCCTGTCCCGGGGCGACACCCGCCGCGGAAGCGGCGGTGGCAGCCGGGGCGACGGGAGCCGCAGGGGTGGCCTTCTTGGCCTGGGTGGTCTTGGCAGCGACCGTCTTGGTGGCGGTGCGCTTGGCCTGGGTCTTCGCTGCGACGCTCTTACGGGTGCGCTTGGGCGCCTCGGCTGCACTCACCATCAGCGTCACACCCTCCTCGTCGAGGATCTGGTTGAGGCTGCGCAGGACGTTCTTCCACTGGGTTGGCGGAATCTGGTCAGCCTCGAAGGCCCGACGTACGTCGTCGCCGGCGATCTGCCCCTCAGCCTTCCCCCGCTCGATGAGCGCCATCACGGACTCGGATTCGGCGATCTCCGCGGGGAGAGTACGGGATGTGCTGGCCGACACGAACAACCTCTCGGAACGATGGAAAACGGCGGACCGTCGGCGGGGATGATCCGACGGCGCGGGCGGAGCAGTGGAGAAATATGGGCTGGAACAAGAGCCCCGGATGGAGCGCCCGTATTCCCTCCTCCGCTGTCACCTCTTGAGTCATCGCATGGGAACGGGAAGCGTTACGCCCAATTCACGTGGCCCGAGTCACACCGCATACCCGCACTTCCATCCTGATAACCGGATCAATCGGACGCTCGTGTGGGTGAGAGCAGGTGCCCTGTGTGGGTGACAGCGGGCTCGGCGCCCGCTGTCCCGCCCTCAGGGGCGAGGGGCGACCGGTCCCGGTCCCGGGCCCGGGACCCGGGGTCGGGCCGGGTGGCACGAGACGGGTCGGGGTGGGAGGGCAGGGGGTCCGAGCGGAGAACGGGCCGGGGGCGGGGCGAAGGGTCGGATGACCCAGCCCGGGTAGGGCTCGAAGTCACGCTCGGGCTCGGTGCGGACTCGGTGCGGACTCGGTGCGGACCCGGTGCGGACTCGGTGTCGCGACACGGCTTGCAGTGCGGAAGGCCGGGCCGAGGCACGACCCGGGTGCGGGGCTCGACTCGGACTCGTACGTACGGCCGCGCCGCCGAGGACCGGAGGCACGGCCGCAACACCGCGGAGCTCCGGAA
>NZ_JAGPXJ010000106.1:0-20358 GCF_018070605.1 Streptomyces sp. B15 | reverse complement strand
CACCCACCCGCAGAGCCCCCAACACCAGGGAGGGGGCCCAGGCGGGCCCCCTCAGCCATTGGCGGCGGGGTTCATCGCCAGGTGCTGCTCGCGAAGTGGAGGTCTTCCAGGGCGTCGAGGACAACGGTGCGCTGGTACCACTCCAGCCAACGCCCGGCCTGCAGACTCATCTCGTCCAGGGCCCGCGCCTGCGCAGCCGTCAAAGCGCGTACCGGCCGCTCGTGGTGGGTGGAGACGATGCCCTCCACCTGCCCGGAGGGCACGACCAGCGGCGTGCTGTGACACCCGCGGCTGCCGGCGGCGAGAAGCACTTTCCTGGCGGGCTCGTCGAAGACGGTGTCGGTGGCCACGTCCGTGACGGTCACCCGGGTGAGCTGCTGCGATGCCTGGGCGCAGGCGGTCCCGTCCTTGCCGACGCGGTCGAAGAACTCCAGGAAGTCGTCGTCCAGCCCTCGGTGCTTCTCGATCCGCAGGTCGCCGGTGACCGGGTCGACGAGCTGCACGTTGCCCATGCTCGTCTCGGCCACCTCCATGCTGTGGCGCAGCACGGCGGAGAGGACCTCGGCGGCGTTGGCGGAGGCGGCCCGCAGCCCCGGGGCGAAGGTCAGCGGGGGAGCGGTGAGCCGTTCGCGGCCGGGGAACCACTCGGAGTCGTAGGAGCGGGGGGCGGGGACGGTCACCACGGCGGTGGCGAGGGTGCGCAGCCGTACGTTGAACCGCTGCGAGCTGGCCTCCAGGAGTGCGAACGCCGCCCGGTCGTCGGGCAGTCGGTAGCGCTCCTCCAGGATGCCCAGGGCGCGGGAGATCAGGGGATGGGTGCGGGACTTGGCCCGCAGATGGCGTACTTCCTCGCGCAGCCGGACCAGTTCTTCGGGCGGTGCGGTGGCCGGTGCGGTGGCCGGTGCCGGGTGCTGGGTCGCGGTGGTGACGGCCAGGCCCCCATGCCCGCCGGTCTGCTCCGGTCGCCTCGGTGCGGGGACACCGATGCCGAGGCCGGACCCGACGGCGGCCGGGTCGGGGCCGGATCCGGTGGTGGCGGCCGGGTCGGGGCCGGGCCCGGTGGCGGCCGGGTCGAGGCCGGCGCAGCTGGTGGTCGCCTCGGCGACGGAGTCCACGACGGTGAGGGCGGCGTCCTCGGCCAGTACGTGGGCGATCCGGGCGTCGGTGGTGGCCGCCAGCAGTCTGCTGCCGCGTTCCTCCAGGGCGCGTGCGCCGGCGACCAGTGCGCGGACGCCGGCGGCGGAGACCCTGGCGACCAGGGCGAGGTCGATGATCACGGCGGTGCAGCCGGGGGCGGGCCGTGCGGCCGTGCGGAGCGCCGGATGGTCGGCGTCCGTGATGTCGCCCTCCGCGCGTACCACCCACAGACCGTTCCCGCCCGGCAGCCGCACCATTTCCGCCCGTGCGAAGTCAGGGCCGCTCGTATTGCGCATACCGCGTCCTTCTTCCTCCCCGGAACATTTGCAGCATGACAAAGGTACTCACTTGTCGGGCGGCTCGGCAGCTCGGTCCCCGCCGGGGGCGGGGGAGGGGCGGGGAGGTCCGGAAGAGGGGGGCGGCACCCCTCTTGTCGGCGGTCGGTGGGCGCCCCACCGTATGGGCATGGACCTGGAACTGCGACACCTCAAGGTCGTCTCGGCCATTGCCGAGGCGGGGAGTCTGACGCGGGCCGCGACCGGGTTGGGGTTGGCGCAGCCCGCGCTGAGTGCGCAGCTGAAGCGGATGGAGCGGGCGCTGGGCGGTGAGCTGTTCGTGCGGGGCCCGCACGGGGTGCGCCCCACCGAGCTGGGGGAGCTGGTGCTGGAGCGGGCGCGGCTGCTGGTGCCCGCGGTCGCCGAGTTGCAGGAGGAGGCGCGCCGGTTCAACCGCAGGCGGGCGGCGGGTCAGGGCGGGCCGGCCCGCTACCGGCTCGGCGGTACGCACGGGCCGCTGCTGGGTGGTCTGGTGGACCGGCTGGCCTCCGCCTGTCCGGCCGCGTCGGTGACGACGTACACCTCGTGGTCGTCCCGGGAGCTGGCCGGTCTGGTGGCGCAGGGCAGGATCGATTACGCGCTGACGGGGGTGTGCGGGCCGAGCCGGCCGCCGTCGGTGGCGGGCGGGGCCGCGTTGGTGTGGCGTCAGGTGGCCACCGATCCGGTGTTCGTGATGCTGCCGGAGGGGCATGCGTTCGCCGCTTGTGAGGAGGTGCCGCTGGAGGAGCTGGCGGGCGCGTGCTGGACCAATGTGCCGGGGGACGGCTGCTTCGCGGAGTGTTTCGCGGCGGCGTGTGCGCGGGCCGGGTTCACACCGGAGGCGGTGTACGAGACGGACACCGCTTCCTGTGTGCATCTGGTGCAGGTGGGGCGCGCTGTGGGCCTGTGCCGGGCGACCTTCCCGCCGACTCCCGGTCTGGTGACCCGGGCCCTGCGTGGGTCGCCCCTGATGTGGCGGCATGTGCTGGGCTGGCATCCGGACTCGCCCGCCGCCGAGGTGGCCGAGGCCGTGCTGGCGCACGCCCGTGCCGTGCACACCAGCGCCGCGGAGCTGAGCCCCAGCTACACCCGCTGGCGGCGGCTGCGTGAGGCCGCGCCGTGACGCCGGGCGGACAGCAGCGCGTCCGCGTGTCACATTCCGGTGCCCTCGATCCGTCGTACGGGTGACGAAGCGAGAGCGCCTCCGGTGCCGGGAGCGCCGAAGGTGTGACAGAGGGAGCGAGAGATGACCGCACGGATGCCCAACGCCGCGACGCTGCTGCCCCAGGTCAACGAGCACATCCAGGGGCTGCTGAAGAGCGTCCAGGGTTCGGGGGTGCCCCAGAGCACGCTGGAGCTGGTCCATCTGCGTGCCAGCCAGATCAACGCCTGTGGTTTCTGCGTGGACCTGGGTACCCGTACCGCCCGCAAGTCGGGCGAGAGCGATCAGCGGCTGCACGCGGTGGCCGCGTGGCGCGACACCCCGTACTTCACGGAGGCGGAGCGGGCCGCCCTGGCACTGGCCGAGGCGGCGACGCGACTGGCGGACCGGTCGGACGCGGTTCCGGACGAGGTGTGGGACGAGGCGGCCCGGCACTTCGAGGACAAGCAGCTCGCCGGGCTGTTGCTGATGATCGGTGTCACCAATCTCTTCAACCGGCTCAACGTGCCCGTCCGGCAGCCGTCCGACCAGCAGGACTGGTAGGACCGCCGCCTTCACCCGGGGGTCCGCCGGACGCCACGTGCGCCCGGCGGGACCCCGCTCCCGTACCGCCCTGTCCCCCGACGGCAGAATTGGGCGGGTACGGGAGTGACAGCTCGGGTGAGAGGGGCAGCGTGTGCCGGCGGAAGACGCACCCGGCGAAAGAGCCGACGGAGCCGGAGCGGCGGAACAGAACGGCCGAGCGGTCGAGGGGGATGCCGAGGGGGATGTGGTTGCCCGGGTGCTGGGCCAGTGGCGGGAGGTGTTGCCCGATCTCGACACCGAGCCGATCGGAGTCGTCGGCCGCCTGACCAGGTGCGCGGCGCTGCTGCGGCAGGCGTCGGACGCGCCGCTGGTCCGGGAGGGCTTCTCGCGTCCGGAGTTCGACATCCTCAGCGCGCTGCGCCGTGAGGACCGCGAGCTGACCCCCGGCCGGCTGGCGCGGGAGACGTACGCCTCGGGCACGGCCGTCACCAAGCGGGTGCGGACCCTGGAGGAGCGGGGGCTGATCGAGCGGCGTGCGGACGCGCGGGACCGCCGGGTCGCCCATCTGTCGCTGACCGCGAGCGGCCGCGAACTGGTGGACCGGATCATGCCGGAGCAGGTGGCGTACGAGCGGTCGCTGCTGGCGGGGCTGGGCGAGGAGCAGCGTGACGGGCTCGCCCGGATGCTGGGCGAGCTGCTGCGGCTGCTGGAGGGCCGCGAGCAGGCGGGTGCGGGCGCACGGCACTGAGGCCCCGGGGCCCCGGCCCGCTCAGCTGGCGCCCTTGACCACCAGGCTCTCCAGGAGTTCGTCGGTGGCTGCGGTGATCCGCTCGACGGCGAGGTCGAAGGCCGCCTGGTTGTGCGCGGCCGGGGCGCGGAACCCGGACACCTTGCGGACGTACTGGAGGGCGGCGGCCCGCACGTCCTGCTCGGTGACGACTTCGGCGTAGGGGGGACGCAGGGTCCGAATGCTTCTGCACATACTCCCGACGGTACGTTCCGTCTCCGCGAACTCGCCTGTTCGGGTGATGCGAGGTACGGTGAAAAAGCCGTGACGTGGGAATACGTCGCTCCGTTCCCGGAAGGGAGGGCGGGCCATGCAAACCACGACGGGACTGCTCGGCGAGCTGACCCCCGAGCAGCGAGAGCGGGTGCGCTCCTTGGGATACGAAGTGCACTTCGATGCCGGGGAACGGATCTTCGAGGAGGGCTCGAAGGCCGAACGCTTCTGGATACTGCACACCGGTTCGGCGACGCTGGCCATGCACATTCCCGGACACCGTGACGTGGCCATCGACCACGTCCGCCACGGGGAACTGCTCGGCTGGTCGTGGATGTTCCAGCCGTATGTGTGGTCACTCGCCGCCCAGGCGGACAGTCCGGTGCGTGCGCTGGAGTTCGACGCGCTCTCGGTGCGTGTGCTGTGCGAGGAGGACAAGGCGCTGGGCCTGGCGATGACCAGGACCGTCGCGGCGGTGATGGGTGACAGACTCCAACGCTGCCGTGCCCGGCTGGTGGACCTTTTCGCGCCGTACGCCCCGCAGGACCGCGCGGCGGGCCCGATCTGACGGACCCGCCCGAAGCGGGCCCGGCCCGGTCCGGGCCCGGCTGTCGGCTGCCGGGTCACCCGGCGTCCTGCTCCGGTGGGTCACCCGGCGTCCTGCTCCGGCACCGGCACCGCGTCCGCCGCTCCCACCGGGTCCGGGGCGCCGATCACCTCCCGGCCCCCCGCCAGGGGACCTGAGCCGGGCAGTCCGTCCTGCGCGGGTGCGGCGCCCGCTCCTGCGGTGGCGCCCGCGTCCCCGGCGACGGTCGGCTCGGCGAGGTAGGGCATGACCCGGCCGGCCATCATCGCGGCGAGCCCGTTGACGGCGCACAGTTCCGGTTCGTCCGCCACCTGGACGGCCATCCCGGTGTGTTCCCGCAGTTGGTCGGCGAGACCGGGCAGCCGTGCGGTGCCGCCCGCCAGCACCATTCCGCGCTCGGCGAGGTCGGCCACCAGGTCGGGCGGGCAGCGGTGCAGGACGACGCGGATGGTGTCCATGAGGCCCGTGAGCGGGGTCTGGATGGCTCCGCGCACCTCCTCCGGGTCGATGGTGACGGTACGGGCGAGTCCGGAGACCACATCGCGGCCCTGCACCTCGATGGGGCCGGTGTAGACGCCGTTGCCGACTCCGCCGCTGCCCAGCAGCGCCAGGTGGAGCGGGCGGACGTCCTGGCTGGGCAGCAGCAGTTCGTGCCGGTTGCGCAGGTACTGCACGACGGAGTGGTGGATGGTCTCCCCGCCCAGGGCGACCGTGCCCCCCGCGACCACGGCGCCCAGCGAGACCACCGCGACCTGCGTGGTGGTCGTCCCGCACACCAGCACCATCGCTCCCTCCGGGTGGGCGACCGGCAGCCCGCTGCCGATCGCCGCGGCGATCGGGGTCTCCACCAGCTCGACGTGGCGCGCGCCCACCCCGGCGAGTGTCTCGACGGCGGCGCGGCGCATCAGCGGGTCGGCGTCGTGCGGGACGGTGGCCAGGGCCCGCTGCATGGTCCGCCGCCGTTTGAGGCCGTGCAGCTTCTCGCCGACGAGGGTCCGCACCATCCGCCGGGCCATGTCGATGTCCACCACGTGGCCGTTGGCGACGGGCCGGATGACCTGGATGTGCTGCGGCGTACGGCCGTCCATCCGCTCCGCCGCCGCGCCGACCGCGATCAGACTGCCGGAGTGGTTGTTCACGGCGACGACCGACGGCTGGTCGACGATGAGTCCCGCCCCCTTCGCGTAGACGCGGGTCCTGGCCGCCCCCAGGTCGACGGCGACGGAGCAGCGGGTCAGGGACTCAAGGCTGGAGCTACTCATGGCGCTCGTGTCCTTCCGGGAGCGGCTGGCGTGGGCCGGTGGACCGTCCCTGGGGACGGTGCCGAGGACGGTCCACAGCTCAGCCTGTGCCCGCGGGTCACCCCGCGCGCGCCGAGCGCGTCCGGCGGGGTGACGGCGCCTCGGCGCGTCAGGCCACGGTTGTCACCTCGGCACCGTCCTGCGTCTCCCGGAACTGCGTCCGGTACAGCTGCTCGTACCGTCCGCCGGCGGCCAGCAGTTCCTCGTGGGTGCCCCGCTCCACGATCCGGCCCTCCTCCAGGACGAGGATCTGGTCGGCGGCCCGGACGGTGGACAGCCGGTGCGCGATCACCAGGGAGGTGCGGCCCTGCAGTGCCTCGCCGAGCGCCTCCTGCACGGCGGCCTCCGAGGTGGAGTCCAGGTGGGCGGTGGCCTCGTCCAGCAGCACCAGCCGGGGCCTGGCCAGCAGCAGTCGGGCGATGGTCAGCCGCTGCCGCTCACCGCCGGAGAGCCGGTAGCCCCGCTCGCCGACGAGGGTGTCCAGGCCGTCCGGGAGGGCGGCGACGAGGCCGTCGAGGCGGGCCCGGCGCAGCGCGGACCACAGCTCCTCGTCGGTGGCGTCGGGTCGGGGGAAGAGCAGATTGGCGCGGATGGTGTCGTGGAAGAGATGGCCGTCCTGGGTGACCATGCCGAGCGTCTGCCGGATCGTGGCCGCGCTCAGGTCGCGGACGTCCTTGCCCGCGAGCCGTACGGCGCCGCTGTCCACGTCGTAGAGGCGGGGGACCAGCGAGGCGAGGGTGGATTTGCCCGCGCCCGAGGAGCCCACGAGGGCGATCATCTGTCCTGGCTCGGCGCGGAAGGAGATGCCGTGCAGCACCTCCTCGCCGCCCCTGGTGTCGAGCGTGGCGACCTCTTCCAGGGATGCGAGGGAGACCTTGTCGGGGGAGGGGTAGCTGAAGTGGACGTCTTCGAACTCCACGGAGACGGGACCGGCGGGCACCTCTTCGGCGTCGGGCTTCTCCTCGATGAGCGGCTCGAGGTCGAGCACCTCGAAGACCCGCTGGAAGCTGACCAGCGCGCTCATCACCTCCACCCGGGCGCTGGCCAGTGCGGTGAGCGGCGCGTACAGGCGGGTGAGCAGCAGCGCGAGGGAGACGACGGCGCCGGGGTCGAGGTCGCCGCGCAGTGCGTGGTAGCCGCCGAGCCCGTAGACGACGGCGAGCGCGAGGGCGGCCATCAGGGTCAGCGCGGTGAAGAAGACCTCCTGGACCATGGCGGTGCGCACGCCGATGTCGCGTACGCGGTCGGCGCGGGCGGCGAACTCGGCGGACTCCTCGGCCGGGCGCCCGAACAGTTTGACGAGGGTGGCGCCGGGGGCGGAGAAGCGCTCGGTCATCTGGGTGCTCATCTGCGCGTTGTGGTCGGCCCGCTCCCGCTCCAGCCGGGCGAGCCGGGCGCCCATCCGCCGGGCGGGCACCACGAACAGCGGCAGCAGCACCAGGGTGAGCAGGGTGATCTGCCAGGAGAGGTTGAACATCACCACGAGTGTCAGCAGCAGGGTGACGAGGTTGCTGAAGACCGTCGAGAGGGTGGAGGAGAAGGCGCGCTGCGCACCGATGACATCGTTGTTGAGACGGCTGACCAACGCGCCGGTACGGGTGCGGGTGAAGAAGGCCACCGGCATCCGCTGCACATGGTTGTAGACGGAGGTACGCAGATCGAGGATGAGTCCCTCCCCGATACGCGCGGACAGCCAGCGGGTCAGAATGCCGACTCCGGCCTCTGCCAGGGCGATGGCCGCGATCAGGCCGGCCAGCAGCAGCACCGTGCTGCTGGAGTCGCTCTTGCCGCCGCCGGGTGGCGACGCTCCCTGGTCGATCACGTTCACCACTTGTCCGGCGAGCAGCGGTGTGGCCACCGTGAGGACGGCGAGCACGCTGCTGAGCAGCATGAACGCCACCAGCTTGCGGTGGTGGCGGTGCGCGAAGCGAATGACACGGCGGACCGTGGTCGCGGAGAAGGGGTGCTGGTCCTGGTGGGCGTGGCGCGCGTTGTAGAGCGCGTGCCAGGCGGTCATCTCCATGCTCATGAAAGGAAGCTAGAACTTGAAGAGAACTTCAAGTCAAGGGCCCTGACCGGCTGTGATGACCCCGCGACCCGGGGTCGTGCACGTGCATCCGCACATGCATCAGTACGTGAACGAAGTTATGATCCCGGGAAGTTGGCAGTTGACGGCTGCACGACCCGGTCCCGCACATCCGACCCCTCAGGAGATCCAAGTGCCCGATGCGTTCAACGGCATGGCCGCCAGGGACCTGGAGGGGGTCGTATGGCGAAAGAGCCGGTTCAGCAACTCGCAGGGAACCTGTGTCGAGTTCGCCAAGCTGCCCAACGGGGACATCGCGGTGCGCAACTCCCGCTTTCCCGACGGGCCCGCGCTGATCTACACGCCCGCCGAGGTGCAGGCGCTGCTCCTCGGTGTCAAGGACGGTGAGTTCGACGACCTGGTAGCTCACTGAGCACCGGCCCCTCGAGGGTCTCACGGCCGAGCCGGAAGAGCGCCCAGACGATCTTCCCGGCGAGCGGTCCGGAGAGGGGGTGCCAGCCCCAGGCGTCGCTGAAGGAGTCGACCAGGCACAGTCCGCGGCCCGACTCCGCCGTGAAGCCGGGCACCTCGAACTCCTCGGAGTCCAAGGCGCCCAACGCGTCGAACGCGTCTACGGCTTCCACGGCGCCCCCGTGTCCCCCGTTTCCCCCGTGACCCCCGTGTCCGGGGACCCTCTCGCGGCCGAGCGGATCCCCGAGCCCAAGGGGGCCCCCGACGGGCGGGGAACCCCCTCGATCCATGGAGCCCCCGTACTCCATGGAGTCCGGGAGTGTCGTGCGGCCCCCGTGACCGCCGAGCATCCCGTGGTTCTCACCGAATCCCCCGTGGGCCCCCCGATGGGCGGCACGTCGTACGGCCGTCGTGTCGGGCGGTCGATCGCTGGGATCCCGTACGGCACAGACCAGCCGGGCCGACCAGCGCATCAGATGCAGCCGGACCGGTGGGTCGCCCTCGTCCCCCGACGCCGCCCCGTGATCGGCGCCGGGGGTCAGGCCGTGCCGCATGGCGTTGGTCACCAGTTCGGAGACCACCAGCGCCACGTCGTCGAACTCTTCGGTCAGGCCCCAGCGCTGGAGCGTCCTTCGGGTGAAGTTCCGGGCGCTGGAGACCGCTTCGTAGCACGGCGGCAGCGCGCAGGAAGCGGAGCCGGAGACCGAGGCGGCACCCGGCGTGGGGAGCCCCTCCCATAAGGGCTCCAGCACCGTCGATCCTTCGGTCCCCAACAAGGGCCACTCCTGGCGTCAGCGGCAGTTGATGATCCTGCGCGGATCCTGTCGGCCGTGCTTCCCCGCCTGCTGCGGGCGTCACAGCGCAACCCGCGCGGCCAACTTCCTTGCCGACGGGTCCACTTGTGCCATCCCCATGGTTCCCAATGCCCACAGCAGATGCAAGGGCAGATGCACGTGCACGAGAGACTTTCGATCGTGTGTAATCGGGCGGGCACGCAACGGAGCGCGGGGATGGCACACTTCCCTTCAAGCAGGGGTGGAGGGCTGATCGAAATGGCAACAGAATCGGCACAGAGCGGCACCGGAGGGGCGAAGGGGGCGAACAGTTCCAGCGGCTCGATGGTCCGGCGCATCCTGCTCGGATCCCAGCTCAGGAGGTTGCGCGAGGCCCGTGGCGTCACCCGCGAAGCCGCCGGCTACTCGATCCGGGCCTCCGAGTCCAAGATCAGCCGGATGGAGCTGGGCCGGGTCAGTTTCAAGGCCCGGGACGTGGAGGATCTGCTCACGCTCTACGGCGTCACCGACGACGCCGAGCGGGAACCCCTCCTCGATCTGGCCCGGGACTCCAGCGTCGCCGGCTGGTGGCACAACTACAGCGATGTGCTGCCTGGCTGGTTTCAGACCTACGTCGGGCTGGAGGCCGCCGCCTCGTACATCAGCACGTACGAGGTCCAGTTCGTGCACGGTCTGCTGCAGACCGGCGAGTACGCACACGCCGTCGTCGCCGCCGGGCACCGCACCCCGCTGGCCGAGGAGGAGGTCGAACGCCGCGTCGCGCTCCGCCTGGAGCGGCAGAAGCTGCTGCTCGGCGAGAACGCCCCCGAACTGGTCTGCGTCCTCGACGAGGCGGCCCTGCGCCGCCCGTTCGGCAGCAAAGCCATCATGGAGGCCCAGCTCGCCCACCTCGCCGAGATCTCCGAGCAGCCCAATGTGCGGCTGCACGTCGTCCCGTTCGAACTCGGCGGGCACGCCGCCGAGTCCGGCGCCTTCACCCTGCTGCGGTTCCCCGAGTCCGACCTCAACGACATCGTCTACCTCGAACAGCTCACCAGTGCGCTGTACCTGGACAAGCGGGACGAGGTGGCACAGTACGACCAGGTGCTGCGGCGGCTGGTCGATATCAGTCTTTCTCCCGAACACACCCGGGATCACCTCCACAGAATCCGCCAACTCCTGTGACCCGCCGGTACGATGACCAAGCAGCAGCATCTCCTTCAACCCCCAGAAGGAATGGCATGTCCTACTTCACGGATCTGGCACTCCAGTGCATAGACGGCGAGTGGCGTCCCGGCAGCGGCTCCTGGGACATCATCGACTTCAACCCGTACAACGGGGAGAAACTCGCCTCCATCACCGTCGCCACACGCGACGAGGTGGACGAGGCGTACCGCGCGGCAGCACGCGCGCAGCGTGAGTGGGCGGCCACCAACCCGTACACCCGCAGACGCGTCTTCGAGCGGGCGATCCGGGTCATCGAGGAGAGCGAGCCGCAGATCACCGAGGCCATCATCGCCGAGCTGGGCGGCACCCGGCACAAGGCGGCCTTCGAGATCCACATGGTCAAGGAGTTCTTCCGCGAAGCGCTCCAGCTCTCGCTCAATCCGCTCGGCGAGATCCTGCCCTCCTCGGTCCCCGGCAAGGAGAACCGCGTCTACCGCGACCCGGTCGGGGTCGTGGGCATCATCTCGCCGTTCAACTACCCCTTCCTGCTGGCGGTGAAGTCGGCCGCGCCCGCGCTCGCCCTGGGCAACGCCGTCCTTCTCAAGCCGCACCAGTCGACGCCGGTGTGCGGTGGCACCCTGGTCGCCAAGGTGCTGGAGGACGCCGGGCTGCCGCCGGGGCTGGTGAACGTCGTCATCACCGACAGCGCGGAAATCGGCGACACCCTGATCGAGCACCCGGTGCCCAAGGTGATCTCCTTCACCGGCTCCGACCGCGTCGGCCGCCATGTGGCCACCGTCGCCGGCCGCAACTTCAAGCGCGTCATCCTCCAACTCGGCTCCAACAGCGGCCTGGTGGTGCTGGACGACGCCGATGTGGACTACGCCGTGGACGCCGCGGTCTACAGCCGCTTCGTCAACCAGGGCCAGCTGTGCATGGCGGCCAACCGGATCATCGTGGACCGGCGTCTGGAACCGGAGTTCACCGCCAAGTTCGTCGAGCGGGTCAGCCGGCTGGTGGTGGGCGACCCGGAGGACCCTCGTACGCACATCGGCCCGCTGATCAACTCCCGCCAGGCCGAGCGGGTGACGGCCATCGTCGAGCAGGCCCTCGCCGAGGGTGCCACGGCGCTGCTGCACGGCGCGGTCGACGGCAACCTCGTCTCGCCCAGCGTGCTGACGGACCTGCCCAGGAACTCACCGCTGCTGCACGAGGAGATCTTCGGGCCCGTAGCGCTGATCATCCCGGTGGACGGCGAGGAGGAGGCCGTGCGGGTCGCCAACGACACTCCCTACGGGCTCGCGGGTGCGGTGCACAGCGCCGACATCGAGCGCGGCATCGCGGTCGCCCGCCGGATCGAGGCGGGCATGGTGCACGTCAACGACTCGACGGTGGCGGACGAGCCGACCGTGCCCTACGGCGGGGAGAAGCTCTCGGGCCTCGGCAGACTGAACGGGCCCCAGGTGGTGGAGGCCTTCACCACCACGCGGTGGGTCTCCATCCAGCGGGAGCGCAGCGAGTTCCCCTTCTGATCCTGACCGGCGGGCGCGCTCCCGGGGGGGCGCGCCCGGGAAGGGACAGAAGGGCCCGCCATCGGACCATCGAGGACAGAACCTGACCGCAAGGCCTCATAGCTTGTAGTCAGCAGCCGGGGAGCAGGCGTCCCGGATCGATCCGAGAGGTGGCGAGCAATATGCCGGTAGTCGTCAAGGCCGAGCAGCACGGTGACGAGCGCGCAGCACTCCTGGCCTATCTGGAGGCCCAGCGCGGCGGTGTCCGCCGCGCCGTACACGGCCTCACCGAGGAGCAGGCCCGCAGCGCCCCCGCCGCCAGCGAGCTGTCGCCGGCCGGGCTCCTCAAGCACGTCACCGTGGTCGAGGGCGGCTGGCTGCGCACCTTCCGGGGTATCGAGGCCACCGAGGAGGAGAAGAAGGCGGAGTGGGAGCACAGCTTCGCCCCCTCCACCGAGGAGACCGTCGAGGTGCTGCTCGAGCGCAGCGAGCGGATCGCCGCCGAGACCGAGAAGGCGGTCGGTGAGCTCTCCTCGCTCGACGAGACCTTCGTGGTACCGCCCGCTCCGTGGGACAAGGGCGGCGAGTTCTCCTGGCGCTGGGGTCTGCTGCACCTGATCGAGGAGTACGCGCGGCACGCCGGGCACGCCGACATCATCCGGGAGACGATCGACGGCAAGGGTGCCTTCGACCTGGTGTTCGAGACCGGCGCGATGCCCGAGCCGGACTGGTCCGCCTTCGGCGGCGAGGCCGGGCAGGACGACGCCGGGCAGAACGACACCGGGCAGGACGACGCCGGCCGGCGCTGAGGCCGCGCGGCCGCTCCCCGCCGCCCGGCCCGCATAAGGTGGTGCTTGACAAAAGCAACGACGGTGTGACGGGGCAGGGGAGCGCAAAGCGATGTCGGCGATCCGGCTGCTGGTGCTGGGAGACGTGCGCCTGCGCGGGCGGGCGCACGGCTACCAGGTCCGCAACGACCTGGGGTTCTGGGGCGCCCATGAGTGGTCCACCGCCAAGCCGGGGTCGATCTACCACGCCCTCAAACAGCTGGCCAAGCAGGGCCTGTTGGTGGCCCACGACACCGCCCCCAGCACGGTGGGCGGCCCGCCCCGCACCGAGTACGAGATCACCGAAGCCGGCGAGGCGGAGTTCTTCCGGCTGCTGCGGTACGCGCTGACCGCCATTCAGGAGAAGCAGGAACTGCTGACCTCCGCTGTGGGCTTCCTCGTTGACCTGCCCCGCGAGGAAGCCGTCGCGCTGCTGAAGGAGCGGGTCGCCGCACTGGAGAGCTGGCGCCGCGAGATCACCCGGGACTGGACCCCTGACGGCGGCGCCCCGCAGGAGTGGGGGCACATCGCGGAGATCATGAAGCTGTGGGTGCACACCGCCGACAGCGACGCCGCCTGGGCCCGCGAACTGATCGCCCGTCTGGAGAACGGTGCCTTCGTGATGGCAGGTGAGGGCGAACGCGACCTCAGCGTTCTGACGGACCGGCCACCGCTGTGAGGGCGCGCCGGAGCCCGGCCGGGAAATACGGCTTGCACCTCACGTGACGTGAGGGAGCACCGTGGATGCCCGTAAGCGACCGCAGCGAACAAGGAGGCGGAAGTGAGCCACTCCGTCGGACAGGTCGCCGGTCTCGCCGGTGTCACGGTGCGCACCCTGCACCACTACGACGAGATCGGGCTGCTGGTTCCCGGGGACCGTACGGCGGTCGGGCACCGGCGGTACACGGACGCCGACCTGGACCGGCTGCAGCAGATCCTCTTCTACCGGGAACTCGGCTTCCCGCTGGAGCAGATCGCCGCGCTGCTGGACGACCCGGCAGCCGATCCGGTCAGCCAGCTGCGCCGGCAGCACGCGATGCTGACGGAGCGGATCGACCGGCTCATGGAGATGGCCGCCGCCGTGGAACGCGCTATGGAGGCACGCAAAATGGGCATCGATCTCACCCCCGAGGAAAAGTTCGAGGTGTTCGGGGACTTCGACCCGGACGAGCACGCGGAGGAGGCCGAACGGCGCTGGGGCAACACCGAGGAGTATCGCGAGACCCAGCGCCGCGCGGCCACCTACACCAAGGAGGACTGGAAGGCGCTGAAGCGCGAGAGCGACGAGATCCACCAGGCGATCGCCGACCGGATGACGGCCGGCGACCCGCCCGACGCGCCCGAGGTGGTCGCCCTCGCCGAGCGGCACCGGCTGTTCATCTCCCGCAACAGCTACACATGCGACCACGAGATGCACACCCGGCTCGGTGAGATGTACGTCCAGGACGAGCGGTTCACCGCCACCTACGAGGCGATCGCACCGGGCATGGCCCGGTACATGCGGGACGCCATCGCGGCGAACGCCGCGCAGTCGGTGTAGTCCGCACGCACCGGCCGACACGCCGTCCGTCCCCTTCCGACGCGGCCCGATTTCCGGCCGAAGGCCCCCCGTACAGGTGCTGTACAGGGGGCCTTCGGCGCGGGGTCGCCGGCACATGCTCCACTGTGAGGTAGCACGCTTCCGTTCCGTGGAACAGTCCCCCTCGGGCACGGCGTTGGTCGTGTGACACTGCTGGAGAGCGAGGGAAGGAGCGGACAGAGAGTGGTGGGGCAGTCCAAGGGAAACGGCGACGCCGCAGAGCAGGGTGGTGAGCCGGAGGACGCCAAGCCGGTGTCCGACGAGTCGCACAGCGCCTTCACGGCGCCCCTGGGCGTGCCGCTTCCGCCCGTACCGGAGGAGGAGCACCCGACCTCCGAGTTCACCATTCCGGAAGGACTCGTCACCCCTCCGACGAACGAACCGGGCAGCGCCTTCACGCCGCCCGAGGGCATTCCCGTCGTCGGCCCGCTGGCCAAGCCGGGCTCGCCCTGGCAGGACCGGATGCGCTCCCTGGTACGGATGCCGCTCGCCGAGCGCCCCGTGCCCGAGCGGGCCGTGCGCAGCGAGGAGGGTGCCGACAGTGGGCCCCCCGTCCCCCGCGTCCTCGACCTGACGCTTCGTATCGGCGAGCTGCTGCTGGCCGGCGGCGAGGGCGCCGAGGACGTGGAAGCCGCCATGTTCGGTGTCGCCCACGCCTACGGACTCGACCGCACCGAGCCCGAGGTCACCTTCACCCTGCTGTCCATCACCCACCAACCCTCGCTGGTCGACGACCCGGTGACGCTCAGCAGGACCGTACGCAGGCGCGGCACCGACTACACCCGGCTGTCGGGCGTCTTCGCACTCGTCGCCGACATCACCCAGGGCGAGGTGTCACTGGAGGAGGCCTACCGGCGGCTCGCCGAGATGCGCCGTAACCGGCACCCTTACTCCAAGTGGGCCCTCACCGTGGCCAGTGGCGCCCTGTCGGGGGCGGCCTCGCTGCTGGTGGGCGGCGACGCGCTGGTGTTCCTGCTCGCCGCGCTCGGCTCGATGCTCGGCGACCGGCTCGCCTGGCTGTGCGCCGGACGCGGGCTGCCGGAGTTCTACCAGTTCGCGGCCGCCGCCATGCCGCCCGCCGCGATAGGGGTCGGCGTCGCGCTGCTGTCCCAGCACACCGACACCCGCATTCAGGCCTCCGCGGTCATCACCGGTGGCCTCTTCGCACTGATCCCGGGGCGTGCGCTGGTCGCCGCCGTGCACGACGGACTCACCGGCTTCTACATCACCGCCGCCGCGCGACTGCTGGAGGTCATCTACCTCATCGTCGGCATCGTCTGCGGCGTGCTGATGGTGCTGTACCTGGGCGACAGGCTGAACGCCCGGCTGACGCCCGACATCGTGCACCACACCTACCGGCCGGTCACCCAGCTGATGGCCGCCATGCTGCTGGCGCTGGCCTTCTGTGTGCTGCTCCAGCAGGAACGTCACACCGTGGTGCTGGCCACCCTCAACGGCGGCGTGGCCTGGCTGATCTTCGGCGCGCTGACCAAGGCGAACCTCACGCCGGTGCCCTCCACCGTGGCGGCCGCCGGTCTCGTCGGCCTCTTCGGCCAGCTGCTGTCGCGCTACCAGTTCGCCTCGTCGCTGCCGTACATCACGGCGGCGATCGGGCCCCTGCTGCCGGGCAGCAACACCTACTTCGGGCTGCTGAACGTCGCTCAGGGCGATGTGAACAAGGGCTTCGAACACCTCGCCACGGCGGGGGCGCTCGCACTGGCCATCGCCATCGGCGTCAACCTCGGCGGCGAACTGGCCCGCCTCTTCATCAAGACGCCCGGTCAGGAGACCCCGCTACCGGGCCGCCGCGCCGCGAAACGGACCCGCGGGTTCTAAGGGCCCGCGCCCCGAAGGGGCGCGGGGAACTGCGGGCGCAGCCCGGGGGTGCCCCCTGCTCGAAGAGCTCGGGGGATCACCCGCAGCCTGCGGCACCGGGTGAGGGGCACCCCTTCGTTTCAGTGCCCGCCCTCGGCGGCCAGCCGCTTGATGGACGCCTCGACCTCGGCCTCGGCCTCGGCACGCCCCACCCAGTTGGCGCCCTCGACCGACTTCCCGGGTTCGAGGTCCTTGTAGACCTCGAAGAAGTGCTGGATCTCCAGCCGGTCGAACTCGCTCACGTGGTGGATGTCGCGCAGGTGCTCCATCCGGGGGTCGGAGGAGGGCACGCACAGCAGCTTGTCGTCGCCGCCGGCCTCGTCCGTCATACGGAACATCCCGATGGCACGGCACTTGATGATGCACCCGGGGAAGGTGGGCTCCTCCAGCAGCACGAGCGCGTCGAGCGGGTCACCGTCCTCGCCCAGGGTGCCGTCGACGAAGCCGTAGTCCGCCGGGTACACGGTCGAGGTGAACAGGTGACGGTCCAGGCGGATGCGGCCCGTCTCGTGGTCCACCTCGTACTTGTTCCGCGAGCCCTTCGGGATCTCGATGGTGACGTCGAACTCCAAGGGAGGCTCCTCCGTATAGATCAAGATGAGATCAACACTCATCAGCACTCGCTGTGCCCTGGGGGCCGTCCCCCAGAAGAACTCCAGTCTGGTGATTAAGTGTCCCCCACGCACATGTGTGCTCGCGAAAGGGGCTGGTCGAGGTGCATGACACCGGAGCGAAGGTGCGTGCCACCGCGAACCGGGTATACCGCCTCGCCGCCCGAGCGGCCCGCAACGCGGCGGCCCGTACCCGTACAGCGGCGGCACGCACCCGTACCGCGGTGGCGGGCATCCCCGCCGCGATGGCACCCACCCGCGCCTCAGCCGCACGCGCGACCGCCCGCGCCCGCAGCGCGGCACGCGAGGCCCGGCGTCGTTGGCGGGCGGCCGCTCCGCAGCAGCGGCAGACGGTCCGGCTGGCCGCCGTCTCCGGTGCACTGGGACTCGTGGTCGCGCTCGTGGCGGTGACGGCGGCGGGGCCGTGGGACTCGGGTCAGCGTACGGCCGAGCGCGTCCGGGCAGCCCGCCAGGGGCACGGAAGTGGCACGGACCACACCCCGGGCCGCGGCGGCGCGTACCCCATGGCCCCCCAGGTCCTCGCCGCCGCCGGGCCCCTCCCGCGGCAGGGCACGGGGGAGGGCGGCCCGCCCAGCGGCTCCGGCGGCCGCGGTGGCACCCGCCCGGAGCGGGTACCGGCACCCACCCCCTCGGCCCTCGCCGACACCCTCGAACCCCTGATCGAGGACGGCTCGCTCGGCGCCGTGCGGCACGCCTCCGTGGTGGACGCCGTCACCGGGCGGCAGCTGTTCGCCCGGAACGCGAAGGCCGTCTCGGCGCCCGCCTCCACCATCAAGCTGGCCACCGCCGTCGCCGCGCTGACGGCCCGGGGCGACACCTACCGCATCGCCACCCGCGCCGTCGGCAAGGGCGACCGCGTCACACTCGTCGGCGGCGGCGACCCCACGCTCAGCGAGCGGGACCTGGCCGCCATGGCCGAACGCGCGGCCCGCGCCCTCGACAAGCGCGGCGTCCACAAGATCAGCCTCGGGTACGACACCTCCCGCTACTCGGGCACCGAACGGCATGTCATCGGCCCCAACGAGAACCTGGCCCGGGTCACCCCGCTGATGGTCGACGAGGGCCGGGCCGACCACAGCCACCACGGCCCCGCGCCGCGCGTCGCCGATCCCGCGCTGGAGGCGGCCGAGACGTTCGCCGAAGAACTCGGCGAGGAGGGCGTCACCGTCCGGGGCGCGCCCGAGGAGCGGACCGCCGCCAAGGGGGCCGAGGAACTCGCCGTCCACCGCTCGGCGACACTCGGCGCGCTGGTCGAGCGGATGCTCACATACAGCGACAACGACCTCGCCGAAGCCCTCGCCCGGCAGACCGCACTCGCCCAGGGCGAGCCCGCCGGCTTCAAGGGCGCGGGCCGCGCCGTACGGCGCACCCTCGAAGAGCTGGACCTGCCGGTGAAGGGCGCCCGCTTCGCGGACGGCAGCGGTCTGGACCGCTCGGACCGGGCCTCCCCCGCACTGCTCACCCGACTGCTCGCCCTGGCGGCCGACCCGGACCGGCCCCGACTGCGCCCCGTACTGACCGGACTGCCCGTGGCCGGGTTCACCGGCACTCTCGACAACCGCTACGGCGGCGAGCGCGGCGAGCCGGGGGCAGGTCTCGTACGGGCCAAAACGGGAACCCTCACCGGAGTGAACACGCTGGCCGGCACCGTGGTCGACGCCGACGGGCGGATGCTGGCCTTCGCCTTCATGACGACCGGAGCGCCCGGGCGGGACGCGGCGCACAAGTCCCTGGACCGCCTCGCCTCGGCGCTGGCCAACTGCGGCTGCCGGGACTCGCCCTCCACGGGCTGATCCCCCTACGGGCCGAGTGGTCCTCCGGTCACCTCCCACGGCGCGCGCGCTGCACGTACGGTGAAAGAATGACGAGCCTCGGTGGTGCACAGATGGTCGACTGGAATCTCGCGGTCGCGACCGCGGCCCGGCTCGGGCGGCCGGGGCCGGAAGTCAGCAGGGAGGAAGCCCGCGGCATCGTCGCGGAGCTGCGGCGCCACGCCAAGGTGTCCGAGGAGCATGTACGCGGCTTCACCCGGCTGGCCCCCGCCAACCCCGAGGTGGCGGACACGCCCGTCCTGGTGGTGGACCGGCCCGGCTGGGTGCGGGCCAACGTCGCCGGCTTCCGCGAACTGCTCTCGCCCCTGCTGAGCAAGGTGGAGGAGCGCCGCACCGGTATGCCCGGCGGGGCGGTGCTGGGCGCGGTCGGCGGCAAGGTCACCGGCGTCGAGGTCGGGATGCTGCTGTCGTTCCTCTCCTCCCGGGTGCTGGGCCAGTACGAGACGTTCGCGCCCGCCGGCCGCGATCTGCCGGGCGGCGCCGACGGCGGCGGCCGACTGCTGCTGGTGGCGCCGAACATCGTGCACGTGGAGCGCGAGCTGGAGGTGGACCCGCACGACTTCAGGCTGTGGGTGTGCCTGCACGAGGAGACGCACCGCACCCAGTTCACGGCGGTGCCCTGGCTGCGCGACCACCTGCGCATGGAGATCCAGTCCTTCATGGAGCAGACCGACATCGACCCCTCCACGCTGCTGGAGCGGCTGCGCGAGGCCGTCCAGTCGCTGTCCGGCAGCAAGCCGGGCGAGGGCCAGGAAGGCGAGGGCGCCGAGCAGCCGGAGGGCGAGGAGGAGCGGCCCAGCCTCGTCGAGCTGGTGCAGACCCCCGCCCAGCGCGAGGTGCTGGGCCGGCTGACGGCCGTGATGTCGCTGCTGGAGGGGCACGCCGACTACGTGATGGACGGGGTGGGCCCGCAGGTCGTCCCGACGGTCACGGAGATCCGGGAGAAGTTCCAAAAGCGCCGTGCCACCGGCGCCGGCCGCCTCGACCTGGCGCTGCGCAAGCTGCTGGGGCTGGACGCGAAGCTGCGGCAGTACCGGGACGGGGAGCGGTTCGTGCGCACGGTGGTTGACGAGGTGGGCATGGAGGGTTTCAACCGTGTGTGGACCTCCCCGAACACCCTTCCGACCAAGGCGGAGATCGCCAAGCCGGCGGAGTGGATCGCGAGGGTGCACCGGAAGACCGATTGAGGCGAGCGGAGGCCTCTCCAATCACCCTTCCGAGGGACCGTGCGGGCGGGGTGCGCGTGCGATGCTCGGGGAATACGGTCCGTCTCTGTCACCATCAACATACGCAGCGTGACAGCAATCGGCTTCGACACACCCCCCGGATCCGCGGAAGCCCCCTCCGCGATCGGCGCAGATCCCTGACGAGGAAGTGAATCGGACATGGGTCCCCACCCCGCGGTCGCCGCAATACGCCTGGCGGTCCGCCGCACACTCCACGACGTGCTCAGCGCGCACGACATCAGCGCACCCGACGTCAGCACCCGCGGCGTCAGCGCACAGGGCGCCGGCACGCACGGCGTGCGCAGCGCACAGCTGACGGCAGCCCCCCAACCCGCCGCTCCCCTCCCCACCGAGCCGCCGCCACCACTCGTTCTGGTGGCCTGCTCCGGCGGCGCCGACTCCATGGCACTCGCC
>NZ_JAGPXJ010000105.1:0-20831 GCF_018070605.1 Streptomyces sp. B15 | reverse complement strand
GCCGAAGGCGACGATGAGCAGCAGCAGCGTCACGGGTACGGCGATCGCCTCGGCGATCGCGAGGTCCTTGGAGACCTGCGCGTTGATCTGTTCGTTGAGTGCGGCTCCGCCTCCCGCGCGGACCACGACGGCGCCCCGCTCGCCGGTCCACTTCTCGGTCACCTCGGAGACGCGCTCGGTGTCGTTCTCGTCCATGTGGGCGAGCACCAGCGCCTGGGCGCCGTCGCGCGAGGTGAGGGCCGAGCCGCCGGGTGCCCAGTAGGAGGTCACCTGGGTGACGCCGGGCTCCTTGCGCAGACCGCGGGTCAGCTGCTGCCCGGCCTGTTCGACCTCGGGCGCCCGGAGGTCTCCGCTCTTGGCGCGGACGAGGAGGACGAGGTTGTCCTGGCCGTGGAACTTCTCGTCGATCAGTGCGGCGGCGCGTGAGGAGGGCGAGTCGGGGTCGTCGAACCCGCCGCCCTGGAGTTTGCCGAAGGCGCCGAAGCCGACGGCGGCCAGGGCCACCACCGCGAGCAGGGAGAGCACGAGCACAGCTCGTGCCCTGCGATAGGTCAGGTTGGCTATGCGGTCCAGCACGTCGGGTCCCCCGGGGAGCGCTAGTGAGGATGGAAGATGGCGCCGACCAGATGTTCACGGCGTCAACATGCATCATGCCATGGATGTTATTGCTGTCAACATCGGGCAGGATGGAAGCATGCAGGCGAACGCGAACACCGAAGCCACGGGCGCAGCGGCAGGAGGACGCCCCGGTAAAGGCCGCTACCACCACGGAGACCTGCGCAACGCGCTGATCCGGGCCGCCATCGAGCTGGCCGCCGAAGGCGGCCCGGACGCCGTCGTCCTGCGCGCCGCCGCCCGCAAGGTCGGGGTCTCCGCCACAGCCGCCTACCGGCACTTCGACAGCCACAGCGACCTGCTGGGAGCGGTCAAGGACCACGGCCAGCAGCGGTTGGTCGAGTGCATGGAGGCGGGTGGGCGCGAGGTGCGCGGCTCGGGTCCGGAGGCGACCAGGCAGCGCATGCTGGGACTCGGCCGCGGCTACATCGGCTTCGCCAGGCAGGAACCCGGTCTCTACCGCACGGCGTTCTGCCGCAAGGCCCTCGGCGGCTTCGGCGTCACCGAGGAGGGTGCCGTCACGGAAGCCGGCCACCAGCCCGGCTGGGAGGCGCGCTCGTTCGAAATGCTCACCGAGACGCTGGACGAGGCGGTCACCGTCGGCCTGATCCCGCCCGAGCGCAGGCCCGGGGCCGAGCTCAGCGCCTGGGCCATGGTGCACGGCACGGCGATGCTCTTCCTCGACGGGCCGCTGGATGTGCTCTCCGAGGAGGAGGCGGGCTATGTCATCGAGAGGGTCCTGCGCGACGTCATCGCCGGTCTGATCGCCCCCTGACGGTCGACCCGTCGATCCACCGATCCGTCGACCCACCGGCCCCCGTCACGCCGCCCCGGCCGTCACCGGTGGCCGGGCCTCCGGCGCCGGGCGGGCGGCCCGGTCACCCCGGTGGCCGAACCTCCGCCTGCGGTCGAGCTCGCGCTGTGGCCGAATCCCGCCTTGCGGCCGAGCGCCCTCCACCGGCCGAGGTGTCGCCGTACCGCGCCCGGGGGGCCCGGCTGTTCCGGGGGCGTTCGATACCCGTCCGGGCGAAATGCGGCCCCGACACGGGGTCGGGATCCGGCCCGGTCCAGGACCGTCACCCGGCACACACGGGATTGATGTACGGCGTAAGCTGTTTCGGTGCTGATTCGCGGTAAGTCGGGCGAACAGGGCCCGGCCGGACCGTGCCGTCGGCCGCTTTCGCAGGCCAGCGCGTGCGGCGTGTCCGAAATAGGATCTTCTGGCGCAGCGGTGTAGAAACGGAGATGTGACGGCAATGGCCATGGGCAGCACGTGGTGACCGCGGAGGAGGACGCGCACGCGAGCGCGGTGCTCTCCAAGGCCAAGGCGGAGAACTTCCCGGTGGCGCCCCGTTTCCTCCCCCGTGCGTGGCGGGACGATCTGATGGCCGTCTACGGATTCGCCCGTCTGGTCGACGACATCGGCGACGGGGACCTGGGGGACTCCGGTCCCGCGCACGCCGCCTCCCTCGGCCTCGCCCCCGGCCAGGCCGACGACCCGCTCGCCATGCTGGACGCGTTCGAGGCCGACGTCCACCGGGTGTTCGACGGCGCCTTCCCGGGCGGCCCCCCGTCCGACGGAACCTCCCCGTACGGCGCAGCCGGTGCCGGGCACGGGCCGGGTCACCCGCTGCTGCGCGCCCTGGTGCCCACCGTCCGCCGCCGGGGGCTGACCCCCGAGCCGTTCCTCGCCCTGATCGAGGCCAACCGGCAGGACCAGAAGGTCCGCCGCTACGCCACCTACGCCGAACTCCTCGCCTACTGCGAGCTGTCCGCCAACCCCGTCGGCCGTCTCGTCCTCGCCATCACCGGCACCATGACACCGGAGCGGGTACGCCGCTCGGACGCGGTCTGCACGGGGCTCCAGATCATCGAACACCTCCAGGACGTCGCCGAGGACCTGGCCCGGGACCGGATCTATCTGCCGGCCGAGGACATGGCCCGCTTCCGGGTCGCCGAGCCGGATCTGGCGGCCCCCACCGCGAACGCCTCGGTGCGTGCCCTGATCGCCTACGAGACCGAACGCGCGCTCGGCCTGCTGGACGAGGGCGCCCCGCTGGTGCGCAGCGTGCACGGCAGGCTCCGGCTGCTGCTCGCCGGGTTCACCGGCGGCGGGCGCGCGGCGGCCTCCGCCCTGCGGGCGGCGCGGTACGACGTACTGGCGGGAGCTCCCAGGGCCGGCGCCGCAGGTGTGCTGCGCGAGTCCTGGGCGAGCCTGCGAGGAGAGGGGTGACCGGGACGGTGGGGAAGCCGGAGAAGGCCGCCGGAGCGCAGCGGCCCCGGGCCAGGCCCGCGCAGCAGCTCCCCGCTCAGGTGACCGCCGCCTATCGCTACTGCGAGGCCGTCACCGGGGCGCAGGCCCGTAACTTCGCCTACGGCATCCGGCTGCTGCCCGCGGCCAAGCGGCAGGCCATGTCCGCGCTGTACGCGTTCTCCCGGCGGGTGGACGACATCGGCGACGGTGACCTCGCACAGGAGGCCAAACAGCGGCGGCTGGAGGAGACCCGCGGGCTGCTCGCCCGGATCAAGGACGGCGAGGTCCCCCCGGATGACACCGACCCGGTCGCGGTGGCGCTCAGCCACGCGGCGGGCCGCTTCCCGATCCCGCTCGCCGCGCTCGACGAGCTCATCGACGGCGTGCTGATGGATGTGCGCGGCGCCGGTTATGAGACCTGGGACGAGCTGAAGGTGTACTGCCGCTGTGTGGCCGGAGCCATCGGCCGGCTCTCGCTCGGCGTCTTCGGCACCGTACCCGGCGCACGCGAGACATCCCGCGCCTCCGAGTACGCCGACACCCTGGGGCTCGCCCTCCAACTGACCAATATCCTCCGGGACGTGCGGGAAGACGCCGAGGGCGGACGAACGTACCTGCCCTCGGAGGATCTCGAGAAATTTGGCTGTGCCGCGGCTTTTACCACCGACACGGTGCCGCCCGGCGCCGACTTCACCGGGCTGGTCCACTTCGAGGTGCGGCGCGCACGCGCGCTCTTCGCCGAGGGCTACCGACTGCTGCCGATGCTCGACCGGCGTTCGGGCGCCTGCGTCGCGGCGATGGCCGGGATCTACCACCGCCTGCTCGACCGCATCGCGGCGGACCCCGCCGCGGTGCTGCGCGGCCGTGTCTCCCTGCCGGGACACGAGAAGGCGTACGTGGCGGTGCGCGGCCTGTCCGGCTTCGACGCGCGGCTGGTCTCCCGCCAGACGTCGCGGCGGAGCGCCTGATGCCGCTGCGGACGACGCCGCCGCCGGCCCGCCGCCGGGCAACCCGCCGCGGTGGTGGGGCGTCCCAGCGGAAGCGGAGCACACCCACGCACCGGACCCAGGGGGAGGAGCGTCCATGACGGCGGACGATGTGCGGTCCGGTGAGCGGTCGGGCGCGGCACGCCGCGCCGTGGTCCTCGGCGGCGGTCTGGCCGGAACGACGGCCGCGCTGCGGCTGGCCGAGGCGGGAGTGGAGACCACCCTCGTGGAGAGCCGCCCCCGGCTGGGCGGGCTCGCCTTCTCCTTCCGGCGCGACTCCGCCGCCGGACCACTGACCGTCGACAACGGCCAGCACGTCTATCTGCGCTGCTGCACCGCCTACAGCTGGTTCCTGGACCGGGTGGGCGCCGCCGGGCTCGCCCCGCTGCAGGACCGGCTGGATGTGCCGGTCCTCGACGTCGGCGGCGGCCGCCCCCGGCTCGGACGGCTGCGCCGCACCGCGCTTCCCGTACCGCTGCACCTGGCGGCGAGCCTGGCCACCTATCCGCACCTCTCGCTCGCCGAACGCGGTGCGGTGGCCCGCGCGGCGCTCGCCCTCAAGGGGCTCGACCCGGCCGACCCGGCGCTGGACGCCATCGACTTCGGCACGTGGCTGCACCGCCACGGCCAGTCGGCCCGTACCGTCGAGGCGCTGTGGGACCTGGTGGGTACCGCCACCCTCAACGCCCGCGCCCCGCAGGCCTCCATGGGGCTGGCGGCGATGGTCTTCAAGACCGGCCTGCTCTCCGAACCGGGGGCCGCCGACATCGGCTTCTCGCACGTCCCGCTCGGCGACATCCACGACGTCCTCGCCCGCACGGCGCTGGAGAAGGCCGGGGTGCGCGTCCTGCCGCGTACTCGGGCGCGAGCCGTCGAGGCCGCCGAGGAGGGCGGCTGGCGGGTGACGGTCGATCAGGGCGGCAGCGGGGCCGAGGAACTGGCGGCCGGCACGGTCGTGCTCGCCGTCCCGCAGCGCGAGGCACACCGGCTGCTGCCCGCCGGCGCCCTCGCCGACCCGGGGAGGCTGCTGGACATCGGCACGGCGCCCATCCTCAACGTCCATGTGGTCTACGACCGCAAGGTGCTGCGCAGACCCTTCTTCGCCGCACTCGGCACGCCCGTCCAATGGGTCTTCGACCGCACCGCGGCCTCCGGCCTCACCGGCGGCGGCCAGTATCTGGCGCTCTCCCAGTCGGTCGCGCACGACGAGATCGACCTGCCGGTCGCCGCGCTCCGCGAGCGGTACCTGCCCCAGCTGGAGCGGTTGCTGCCCGCCGCCAGGGGCGCCGGTGTGCGGGACTTCTTCGTCACCCGGGAGCGCACCGCCACCTTCGACCCCGCGCCCGGGGTCGGGCGGCTGCGCCCCGCGGCACGCACCTCGGCCCCCGGCGTCTACCTCGCGGGCGCATGGACCGCCACGGGCTGGCCCGCGACCATGGAAAGCGCTGTCCGCAGTGGGGCGACAGCCGCGCGCGAAGCCCTCGTCGCACTGGGCCGCCCGTACGGGTCGGAACCGGTCCCCGGCATCGAAGGAAGGGCCCATGAGCACCACTGACGCAGTAGGTCAGGCCGGCCCAGGTATCCCGGCCAGTACAGCCAGCACGACAGCACCGCACAGAGGAGACCCTGTGACCCCGCCGAACCAACAACTCGTGAACGAGGACGACGAGGGCGTGAAGGGCGAAGAGGCCGGCAGGGACGTGAGCGCACTGCTGGAGCGTGGGCGCACCCTCTCCACCCCCGTACTGCGGGCTGCTGTCGAGCGGCTGGCCCCGCCGATGGACACCGTCGCCGCCTACCACTTCGGCTGGATCGACGCCGACGGCCGCCCCTCGGACGCCGCGGGCGGCAAGGCGGTACGGCCCGCGCTGGCGCTGCTGTCCGCCGAGGTGACCGGCGGCCCGCCGCAGACCGGTATCCCCGGCGCCGTCGCCGTCGAACTGGTACACAACTTCTCGCTGCTGCACGACGACCTGATGGACGGCGACGAACAGCGCCGCCACCGCGACACGGTCTGGAAGGTGCACGGGCCGGCGCAGGCCATCCTCGTGGGAGACGCGCTGTTCGCACTCGCCGGGGAGATACTGCTGGAGCTGGGCACGGTGGAGGCCGGGCGCGCCACCCGGCGGCTCACGGTGGCGACCCGCAAGCTCATCGACGGCCAGGCACAGGACATCTCCTACGAGCACCGCGACCTGGTGACGGTGGAGGAATGCCTGGAGATGGAGGGGAACAAGACCGGTGCGCTGCTGGCCTGTGCCGCCTCCATCGGCGCGGTGCTCGGCGGTGCCGACGACCGCACGGCGGACGCGCTGGAGGCCTACGGCCACCATCTGGGCCTCGCCTTCCAGGCCGTCGACGACCTGCTCGGGATCTGGGGCGATCCCCAGGCCACCGGCAAGCAGACCTGGAGCGACCTGCGGCAACGCAAGAAGTCGCTGCCCGTCGCCGCCGCACTCGGCTCCGAGGGCCCCGCCGCGGCGCGGCTCGCGAAGCTGATGACGGAGGACGCCAAGAAGAGCCAGGCGGAGTTCGAGGACTTCCAGGAGGCGGAGTTCGCCGAGCGGGCCGCGCTGATCGAGGAGGCCGGCGGCCGCGAGTGGACCTCGCAGGAGGCCCAGCGCCAGCACACCACGGCCCTGGCGGCGCTCGACTCGGTCGAGATGCCGGGCAGGGTGCGCGACCGGTTCGCCGCACTCGCCGACTTCGTCGTCGTACGGCGGGGGTGAGTACAACTCCCACTCGCCGCTCCGAGCAATCGGACACTTCGGAAGGAGAAGGGATGACAGCCACGACGGACGGACCCGCTGGACCCGGCGTCTCCGGAACGAAGAACAAAGAGCGCGACCTTGCCACCGCCGCCCCTACGGGAACCGGCGGCGTGACCGCGCTGGCGGAGCGGACCGCGG
Source organism: Streptomyces sp. B15 (assembly GCF_018070605.1). Classification (NCBI taxonomy): domain Bacteria; kingdom Bacillati; phylum Actinomycetota; class Actinomycetes; order Kitasatosporales; family Streptomycetaceae; genus Streptomyces; species Streptomyces sp. B15. Next base: position 14,067 of record NZ_JAGPXJ010000105.1, on the reverse strand, counting down.
CCCGCGCCGTCGACCATCTGCTCGCCCGCCAGGACGAGGCCGGCTGGTGGAAGGGCGACCTGGAGACCAACATCACCATGGACGCCGAGGACCTGCTGCTGCGCGAGTTCCTCGGCGTCCGCGACGAGCGCACCACCGCAGCGGCCGCCCGGTTCATCCGCTCGCAGCAGCGCGCCGACGGCACCTGGGCCACCTTCTACGGCGGTCCCGGTGACCTGTCCGCCACCGTCGAGGGATATGTGGCCCTCAAGCTCGCGGGAGACGACCCCGAGGCACCCCATATGACGCGCGCCGCACAGTGGGTGCGCGAGCGCGGGGGAGTGGCCCGCAGCAGGGTCTTCACCCGAATCTGGCTCGCCCTGTTCGGCTGGTGGCGCTGGGAGGACCTGCCGGAGCTGCCCCCGGAGATCATCTACTTGCCGAAGTGGGTCCCCCTCAACATCTACGACTTCGGCTGCTGGGCCCGGCAGACCATCGTGCCCCTCACCGTCGTCTCCGCCTTCCGCCCCGTCCATCCCGCGACCTTCCGGCTGGACGAGCTGCACCGCGATCCCGCCCGCCCGCTACCGCACACCCCGATGGCGCCCGCCACCACCTGGGACGGCGCCTTCCAGCGCATCGACCGCGCGCTGCACGCCTACCGCAAGGTGGCCTCCCGCCGGCTGCGCCGCGCGGCCCTCAAGGACGCCTCACGCTGGATCATCGAGCGCCAGGAGAACGACGGCTGCTGGGGCGGCATCCAGCCGCCCGCCGTCTACTCGCTGATCGCGCTGCGGCTGCTCGGCTACGACCTGGACCACCCGGTGCTGCGGGCCGGACTGGAATCGCTGGACCGGTTCGCCGTCTGGCCCGACGAGCACACCAGGATGGTCGAGGCGTGCCAGTCCCCGGTGTGGGACACCTGTCTGGCGTCCATCGCGCTGGCCGACGCCGGACTGCCCCGCGACCACCCCGCTCTCGTCAAGGCGGCCGACTGGATGCTCGGCGAGCAGGTCGTACGGCCCGGCGACTGGTCCGTGCGCCGTCCCCAGCTGATCCCCGGCGGCTGGGCGTTCGAGTTCCACAACGACAACTACCCCGACACCGACGACACCGCCGAGGTCGCCCTGGCGCTGCGCCGCATCCAGCACCCCGACCCCGAGCGGGTCGAGCGGGCCATCGGCCGCGCAGTGCGCTGGAATCTCGGTATGCAGTCCAGCGACGGCGCGTGGGGCGCCTTCGACGTCGACAACACCAGCACGTTCCCCAATCGGCTGCCGTTCTGCGACTTCGGCGAGGTCATCGACCCCCCGTCGGCCGATGTGACGGCGCATGTGGTGGAGATGCTGGCCGCCGAGGGCAAGCAGCACGACCCGCGTACCCGTAAGGCCATCTCCTGGCTGCTGGCCGAACAGGAGACCGACGGCTCCTGGTTCGGCCGCTGGGGCGTCAACTACCTCTACGGCACGGGCTCCGTCGTACCGGCGCTGGTCGCTGCCGGCATGCCCCCCTCGCACCCCGCCATCCGGCGCGCCGTCAACTGGCTGGAGAGCGTCCAGAACGACGACGGAGGCTGGGGAGAGGACCTGCGTTCCTACCTCGACTCCGAGTGGGCCGCCAACGGCACCTCCACCGCGTCGCAGACCGGGTGGGCGCTGATGGCGCTGCTGGCGGCCGGCGAGAAGGACGGCAAGGCCGTCGAACGCGGTATCGAATGGCTGGCCGCCACCCAGCGCGAGGACGGCTACTGGGACGAGCCGTACTTCACCGGCACCGGCTTTCCCTGGGACTTCTCGATCAACTACCACCTCTACCGGATGGTCTTCCCGCTCACCGCCCTGGGGCGCTATCTGCACGGCGACGGCCTGGAGCGGGTCGTGCGGCGGGACGTGTGATGGAGAGCCCGGCAGCCCCCCACCCGCTGCTGCTGACGTGTGCGCTCGGCATCGAGCACCTCGCGCTGCGCCGCGGCCTGGGAGGCCCGGGCATTCCCGACCCGAACGGGGGAACCGGCCCCGACAATGTGCGGCTGCTGCGCAGCGGAATGGGCGCACAGGCCGCGCGGCGCGCCACGACCCGGGCACTCGCCCAGGAGACCGTGCCCGGCGGCACCGCCGTACTGGCCACCGGTTTCTGCGCGGGGCTGGTGCCCGGGATGCGGCCGGGTGACCTGGTCGTGGCCGCACAGACCCGCGACGCGCGGGGACACACGCCCTGCACCGGAACCGAACTGCTGGCCGTCGCGCTGGCCCGGTACGGCACGGTCCACGTGGGCACTCTGGCGGGCACCGACCAGGTGGTGCGGGGCCAGGCCAGAACCGCACTGCACGACGCCGGAGCCATCGCCGCCGACATGGAGTCCGCCGCCACCTTGGACGTCGCCGCCGCGGGCACGGCCCGGCGTCCGGTTGCGGCCGTACGGGTGGTGGTGGACGCTCCGGGCCATGAACTGATCCGCATCGGGACACTGCGGGGTGGAATATCGGCATTCCGCGTCCTTCGCGGTGTCCTGCCCGCATTCCTTGAATGGCACCGATCCCTGCTGCTCCCCTGGAGGTGAGCCAGAAATGGCCATGCCGCTCCGCCAGACACTCCGTATCGGGACGTATCTCTTTCAGCAGAAGCTCCGCAAGCGGGAGAAGTTCCCCTTGATCGTGGAGCTCGAACCACTCTTCGCCTGCAATCTCAAATGTGAGGGCTGTGGAAAGATCCAGCACCCGGCCGGGGTGCTCAAGCAGCGGATGCCGGTGGCCCAGGCGGTGGGAGCGGTGCTGGAATCCGGCGCGCCGATGGTCTCCATCGCGGGTGGCGAGCCGCTGATGCACCCGCAGATCGGGGAGATCGTCCGGCAGCTGGTGGCCCGGCGCAAATATGTCTTTCTGTGTACCAATGCCATGCTGCTGCGCAAGAAGATGGACGAGTTCGAGCCTTCCCCGTATTTCGCGTTCGCCGTGCACATCGACGGGTTGCGGGAGCGGCACGACGAATCCGTCGCCAAGGAAGGCGTCTTCGACGAGGCGGTAGCGGCGATGAAGGAGGCGAAGCGCCGGGGATTCCGGGTCACCACCAACTCGACCTTCTTCAACACCGACACCCCGCAGACCGTCGTCGAGGTCCTCAACTACCTCAACGACGAACTGAAGGTGGACGAGATGATGGTCTCGCCCGCCTACGCCTATGAAAAGGCCCCCGACCAGGAGCACTTCCTCGGAGTCGAGCAGACCAGAGAGCTGTTCAAGAAGGCGTTCTCCGGGGGCAACAGGGAACGCTGGCGGCTCAACCACAGCCCGCTCTTCCTCGACTTCCTGGAGGGCAAGGCCGACTTCGACTGCACCGCCTGGGCCATTCCCAACTACTCCCTCTTCGGCTGGCAGCGCCCCTGCTATCTGATGAGCGACGGCTATGTGCCCACGTACCGGGAGCTGGTGGAGGAGACCGACTGGGACAAGTACGGCCGCGGCAAGGACCCCCGCTGCGCCAACTGCATGGCGCACTGCGGTTACGAGCCGACCGCCGTACTTGCGACCATGGGCTCCCTCAAGGAGTCCCTGCGCGCCGCCCGCGAGACCGCGGGAAGCCCGTCGCGCTGACTCACCGGGCGCCGCCACCGCCCCGGATCACCGGACCGAACCGCTGGAGCAGGGGGGCCGACCATGTCCTTGCTGGAGCCCGTCGACGGGCTACGCGACCTCGACGCGCTGTCCGCCGGGCAGCGGGCACTCGCCGGGCTGCGGGCCGAGGTCGGTCCGTCGGGTCGCCCCGCGAGGGCGGACCCGGCGCCTGCCGAGGAGGGCGACCGGGCCGGGCGCGAGCGCCGGCGGCCGAAGAGCGCGAAGGGCCCGCGGGGTGCGGCATGCGTGGGCGTGGCCCGCACGGGTGAGGGGAGTATGGCGTGACCGGCTTCGACCTGACGAAGCTGCTGGCCGAACGGGGCGGTGAGCGCTACGAGCTGCACATGCGCCACCTCAACCACCAGCTGCCGCGCATGCTGCGCACCATCGGCTTCGACAAGGTCTACGAGCGGGCGGAGGGTGCCTACTTCTACGACGCCGAGGGCAACGACTACCTCGACATGCTCGCCGGCTTCGGTGTCATGGGCGTGGGCCGCCACCATCCGGTCGTACGGGAGGCACTGCACGAGGTACTGGACGCACAGCTGGCCGACCTCACCCGCTTCGACTGCCAGCCACTGCCCGGACTGCTGGCCGAGAAGCTCCTCTCGTACGCGCCGGAGCTCGACCGGGTCTTCTTCGGCAACAGCGGCACCGAAGCGGTGGAGACCGCGCTCAAGTTCGCCCGCTACGCCACCGGCAGGCCCAGGGTGCTGTACTGCACCCACGCCTTCCACGGGCTGACCGCCGGGTCGCTCTCGGTCAACGGGGAGGACGGCTTCCGCGAGGGCTTCGCGCCCCTGCTGCCCGACACCTCCGTCCCGCTGGGCGATCTGGAAGCGCTGGAGCGGGAGTTGCGGAAGAAGGACGTGGCAGCGCTGGTCGTCGAGCCCGTCCAGGGCAAGGGTGTGCACGCGGCACCGCCCGGCTATCTGCGCACCGCACGGGAGCTGCTGCACCGGTACGGGGCACTGCTGATCGTCGACGAGGTGCAGACGGGGCTCGGCCGTACCGGGGACTTCTTCGCCTACCAGCACGAGAAGGACGTCGAGCCCGACCTGGTGTGCGTGGCCAAGTCGCTGTCCGGCGGTTACGTCCCGGTGGGTGCGACGCTCGGCAAGGAGTGGATCTTCAAAAGGGTCTACTCGTCCATGGACCGGGTGCTCGTCCACTCCGCCAGCTTCGGCGCCAACGCCCAGGCCATGGCGGCGGGTCTGGCCACCCTCGCCGTCATGGACGAAGAACGCCTCACCGAGAACGCCCGCCGCACCGGCGATCTGCTGCGCACCCGGCTGGCGGCGCTCGTGGACACCTACGAGCTGCTGCACGAGGTGCGCGGCCGGGGGCTGATGATCGGCATCGAGTTCGGCCGGCCCAGATCGCTGAAGCTGCGCAGCCGCTGGACGATGCTCCAGGCCGCGCGCAAGGGGCTGTTCGCACAGATGGTCGTCGTGCCGCTGCTGCAGAAGCACCGCATTCTCACCCAGGTCTCCGGTGACCATCTGGAGGTCATCAAGCTGATCCCGCCGCTGGTGATCGGCGAGGCCGAAGTGGACCGCTTCGTGAGCGCGTTCACGCAGGTCATGGAGGACGCGCACAACGGCGGCCTGATGTGGGACTTCGGGCGCACACTGGTCCGCCAGGCGATGGCTCAGCGCTGAGGGGTGCCCCGCGCCCCCGAAGGGGCGCGGGGAACGGCGCGACCAGCCAGCCACGGTGTACGCCGCAGCCTGCAACGCACAGGACGGGGCAGCCCGTGACCAGCCGCGCAGCTCTCCATGCGGGGTACGCAGGCTCCAGAGGGTCAGCTCTGGCGGGGGAGTTCCCGCCGCACCGTGCGGGCGGCAGCCACCAGGTTCTCCAGCGAGGCTTGGACCTCCGGCCAGCCCCGGGTCTTCAGGCCGCAGTCGGGGTTCGCCCACAGCCGGTCGGCGGGGATGGCCGTAAGGCCCTTGCGCAGCAGGGCCGCCAGCTCCTCGGCACCGGGAACGCGCGGTGAGTGGATGTCGTACACGCCGGGGCCCGCCTCACGCGGATACCCGTGGCCCGCCAGCTCGTCCGCCACCTGCATATGGGAGCGGGCCGCCTCCAGGCTGATGACATCGGCGTCGAGCTGTTCGATCGCCCCGATGATGTCGCCGAACTCCGCGTAGCACATATGGGTGTGGATCTGGGTGTCCGGGCGCACCCCGCTGGTGGCGAGCCGGAAGGCGGCCGTCGCCCACGCCAGATACCCGGGCCGGTCGGCCGCGCGCAGCGGCAGCGTCTCGCGCAGCGCGGGCTCGTCGACCTGGATGACGGCGGCCCCGCCGGCCTCCAGTTCGCACACCTCGTCGCGCAGCGCGAGCGCCACCTGGCGCGCCGTCTCCGCCACCGGCTGGTCGTCCCGTACGAACGACCAGGCGAGCATGGTCACCGGGCCGGTGAGCATGCCCTTGACGGGACGGGAGGTCAGCGACTGGGCGTACTGCGTCCAGCGGACCGACATCGGCCGCGGGCGGGCCACATCGCCGGCGAGGATCGGCGGGCGCACATAGCGGGTGCCGTACGACTGCACCCAGCCGTGCCGGGTGGCGAGGTACCCGGTGAGCTGTTCGGCGAAGAACTGCACCATGTCGTTGCGTTCGCCCTCGCCGTGCACCAGCACATCGAGTCCGGCACGCTCCTGGAAGGCGACCACCTCCCGGATCTGCGCCGCGATCCGCTGCTCGTAGGCGGTCTCGTCGATCCGGCCGGCCCGCAGGTCGGCGCGGGCCCTGCGCAGCTCGGCCGTCTGCGGGAACGAGCCGATGGTGGTGGTCGGCAGCGGCGGCAGACCGAGCCGGGTGCGCTGCGCCGCCGTGCGCCGGTGGTACGGGAGCGCGCGGCGGGTGTCCGCCTCGGTGACGGCGGCGCTGCGGGCCCGTACGGACTTGTCGTGGGTGAGCGGCGAGGCCGTACGGGAGGCCAGGTCGGCCCGGTTGGCGGCCAGCTCGGCGCTGATCGCGCCGGTCCCCTCCGACAGGCCGCGCGCCAGGGTGGCGGCCTCGGCCGCCTTCTGGCGCGCGAACGCCAGCCAGCGGGCGACCTGCGGATCGATTCGGCGCTCGGCCCGTGCGTCCAGCGGCACATGGAGCAGCGAGCAGGAGGTCGCCACATCGACCTGCCCGGCGAGGCCCAGCAGGGTGGCGAGGGTGGCCATGGACCGCTCGAGGTCGTTGATCCACACGTTGCGGCCGTCGACGACGCCGGCGACCAGCCGCTTGCCGGGCAGCCCGCCGACCGCGGCGAGCGCGTCCAGGTTGGCGGCGGCCGGACCGGTGAAGTCGAGGGCCAGCCCGTCCACGGGCGCCTTCGCCAGTACGGGCAGTGCCTCACCGAGCCGGTCGAAGTAGGAGGCCACCAGCAGCCGCGGACGGTCGGCCAGCTCGCCGAGGGCCCGGTACGCTTCCGCGGCCGCCGCCAGCTCGCCGGGGGTGCGGTCCTGCACCAGCGCGGGCTCGTCCAGCTGCACCCATCGGGCACCGGCGGCACGCAGATCCGCGAGCACCTCGGCGTAGACCGGCAGCAGCCGCTCCAGCAGTGTCAGCGGTTCGAAGTCGGGGGCGACCCCGGGCGCCGGCTTGGCCAGCAGCAGATAGGTGACGGGGCCGACGAGCACCGGCCGGGCCGCCGCCGCGCCCAGCGCCAGGGCTTCCCCCAGCTCGGCCGTCTGCTTGCCGGCGTCCGCCCGGAAGACGGTGTCCGGGGCCAGTTCGGGCACCAGGTAGTGGTAGTTGGTGTCGAACCACTTGGTCATCTCCAGCGGCGCCGCCTCCTGGGTACCGCGGGCCATCGCGAAGTAGCCGGCCAGCGGATCGGCCGCCACCGCTGCGCGGTGCCGCTCGGGGAGGGCACCGACCATGACGGTGGTGTCCAGCATGTGGTCGTAGTACGAGAAGTCCCCGGTGGGCACCTCGTCGATGCCCGCGTCGGCCAGCTGCCGCCAGTTGGCGCGGCGCAGTTCGGCGGCCGTGGAGTGCAGGGCCTCGGCGGTGACGCGGCCCTCCCAGTATCCCTCGACGGCCTTCTTCAGTTCACGGTTCGGCCCCTGCCGGGGGTAGCCGTGCACGGTAGCGCGCACCGGCGCGGTCGGGGCGGTGGCGCCCGGGTTCGCTGCTGTCGCTGTCACGCAACTCTCCTTCGCGAGTGTCTCAGCGCTCCCGGAACGGGACGAGGACGCGAAGGGATGGCGGCGACACGGTGCGGACGGACGCGTGGCTGGTGTCCGTCGCCTGGTGCGCGTGCTCTCCGACCCGCCCTCGAGGTCTCCGGGAGGACCGTACGCGGGTGGACGCGTACGGACAGCGGGCAGGTCTTCGGACTCGCGGGCACGCCTGCCGGTCTCCCGGCGGGCATCTACTGGCCGTCGCTTCCCGGACCGGTCCTCGGTCCAGTGCGTGTGACGGCGGTCGTTCCCGCTCACCGCTGCGGGGCAGTCCCGGACTCACACCGGGTTCCCTCTTACGACGCCTCCCGCCTGGCGGACGGGGCGAACCAGCTGCACGGCCAGCATAGCCGGGTGCGCGCCGGGTGCGGCCAGTGGCGGGGGTGCCCTACGTCTCCAGGAGGCGGGATTTCAGCCGGGCGCGGATGGCGGGGGAGAGCCCGAGGCCCTGCGCCAAATAGGTCTCCACGTCGCCCCACGTCTCGTCGATGGTCTCGAAGGCCGCGTGCAGATAGGCGGCGCGGGCATCGAAGAGCGGGGCGAGCAGCTCCATGACCTCCGGCGACATCCCCGCCTTGGACTTTCTGCTGCGGTACACCTTGTAGCGCCGGTGCGGCTGGTTGGACTGGAGGTAATCCTCCTCGATGGCGGCCCGCTCGACATCGAGCGCCAGCAGCGTGATGGCGATCGACAGGCCCGCCCGGTCCTTGCCGGCCGCGCAGTGCATCAGCGCGGGCACACTGTCCTCGGCGAGCGCGTGCAGGATGCGGCTGTGCTCGGCCGTGCGCTCGCGGATCATGGTGCGGTAGGAGTCGGTCATCCGCCGGGCGGCGAGCCCGTCGCCGAGGATGGCCCGGAGCTGGTCCAGCTCGCCGTCGCGCACCATCTTCCAGAACTCGGCGCCGTCGGCCGGGTCGGAGAGCGGCAGATTGACGTTGCGGACGCCGGGCAGTTCGATGTCGGGGCCGTCGAGCGCCTGGTCGGCGGAGTTGCGGAAGTCGAAGACGGTGTGCAGCTTGAGCTCGCCGAGGAAGGCGGCGTCCTCGGGCGTCGCCTGCGCCAGGTGCCCGCTGCGGAAGAGCACCCCGCGCCGGACCCGGCACCCGTCCACCGTCGGCAGGCCCCCGACGTCCCGGAAGTTGCGTACCCCCGTCAGCACCGTATCGGCGGACTCCACACTCACGCGCGCTCCCAGCATCTGCGACGACCGTCCGTTCGACCATAAGGCATGGATGCCTGAGGCGATCAGTCCTTGCGTGGTGACTTGTACGACGGCGCTCCGCCGCCCGGCGCCCGGTCCCGCCTGTGGTGGGAGGCCGTACGCTGGCCGTGTGAGCGAGGAGCTGTTCCCTCCGCCTGCGGTGCAGGTCACCGCGGGAGCCGTGCATCTGCCCCGCCGGCTGGCGCCCGGCGCGCAGCGCGAGCTGCTCGCGGCGTGCCGGCGGTGGGCGGTGCCGCCCGCGGGGCTGCGGACGGTACGGATGCCCAACGGTTCGCAGATGTCGGTGCGGCAGGTCAGCCTGGGACGGCACTGGTATCCGTACGGTTACGCCGCCACTGTCGTGGACGGTGGCGGAGAGCCGGTGAAGCCCTTCCCCGACTGGTTGGGCCGGTGGGCGCGGGCCGCCGTGGACGCCGCCGCCGAGGTGGCCGAGGAGCCGGTGTTCGGCGCCGTGCCGTGTGCCGTCCCGTACGACATCGCGCTGGTGAACTTCTACGGTGACGGCGCGCGCATGGGCATGCACCGGGACAGCGACGAGCGCTCCGCCGCGCCCGTCGTCTCCTTCAGCCTCGGGGACGCCTGCGTCTTCCGGTTCGGGAACACCGAGGGGCGGGGGCGGCCCTTGGGGGTCCCCCCGGACGGAGTCTGGGGGAGGGACGTGGAGCTGCGCAGCGGGGACGCCTTCGTCTTCGGCGGGCCCGCGCGGCTGGCGTATCACGGCGTGCCCCGTACCGAGCCCGGCTCCGCGCCGCCCGCGCTGGGGCTGCGGGGACGAGTCAACGTCACCGTCCGGGCGTACTGACCCGCGCGCGAAGGGTGCGCGGGGTGCGCCGAGTTGCGCGGGCGCCGGCTGTCAAGCGGAATCCGTCGGCTTTCACTCGTTGGGAGCTGGCGAACCCTGGCGAATCCGGTGTAAGGGCCAGGGCGGGGCGCGGCCGCGGGCTAGCGTGACCAGCGGTCGACGCCTCCCTCCCACCTCTGCGGTAGCGGCCTGCCGGCCCGGCCGGCCCCTTCGCGGCTCGTCGGCCTCTCACCTGCCTCAACTCTTCCGAGGAACCCATGCCCGAATCTCCGAGCCACCCGGCGCAGAACGGAAACGGGGAGCCACGCACCGTCTCCCGCGCCGCCCCGGCCGCTCCACCGACCGGAACCACCGGGAGAAACGTCCCCGCACGGCGGCGGCACGGCAGGCCCCGGACGCAGGCCCGGCCACGCGAGGGCGTGGGCGGCGTGGGCGACGCCGCAGTACGCCGTCGCCTGGTACGGCTCGCCGTGCTCCCCTCGGGGCTGGTCGCGGTCATCGGCGCCGTCGTGGTCGGCTGCGTGCTGCGGGGCGGGGCCGGTGCGGGACAGCCCGGCGCGCCGCTGTGGGCGGTGCTGATCACCGGGGGCCTGCTGGTCTGCGGGGTGCTCGGCGTCCAAGGGGTGCTCGCCGCGGCCGAAGCGCGCGGTACGGCCGCACGGTGTGCCGCGCTGCGGCGGTCGTTGGTACGGGGCCAGGCCGAACTCCGCTCGATGCTGTGGACGTTGCGGCACGGCGAACGGCCCGTCACCCGCACCCCCGCTCCCGGGGACGAGCCGGTCGGCGACGCGCTGGACCTGCTCGGCCACCAGGCCGCGCTCGCCCAGTGCGCCGCGGAGTCGGCCGTCGTGGAGGCGGTCGCGCTGGCGGCCCGGCCGCGCGGTGGCGGTGAGGAGCGGGCCGAGGTCTTCGTCCAGCTCGCCCATCGGGTGCAGTCCCTGGTGCACCGGGAGATCGAGCTCATCGACGCGCTGGAGAACAAGGTCGAGGACCCGGACCTGCTCAAGGGCGTCTTCGACGTCGACCACCTCGCCACCCGCACCCGGCGCCACGCGGAGAACCTCGCCGTGCTCGGTGGCGCCCTCGCCCACCGCCACTGGACCCGCCCGGTCTCCCTCTCCGAGGTGCTGCGCTCGGCCGTCGCGGAGGTCGAGCACTACACGCGCATCCAGTTGGTGCCCCCGATCGAGGGCTTGGTGCGCGGGCACGCTGTCGCCGATGTGATCCATCTGCTGGCCGAACTCGTCGAGAACGCCACGGCGTTCTCGGACCCCCGGTCGCAGGTACTGGTGCGCACCCAGCGCGTCACGGCCGGGCTCGCGGTCGAGATCGAGGACCGCGGGCCGGGCATGGACCCCGAGGTGCAGCACCGCCTCAACGCGGTGCTCGCCGAGCCGGAGGGCGTCGGCGTGCCCGAGCTGGTGCGGGACGGGCGGATCGGCCTCTACGTCGTGGCGGCCCTGGCGCGCCGGCACGGCATCGTCGTCCAACTGCAGCACAACATCTACGGCGGTGTGCAGGCTGTCGCGGTACTGCCCGGGCGCCTGCTGGGCCGGCCCCGGGAGGACACCCCGGCCATTCCGCCCGAACCCGCGCCCGAACCCGCGCCCGCTCCGGAGACGGAGGCGGACGCGGACGGGGACGGGGACGCGGGCCCCGGAGCCGGTACCGATCCGCGGCCCCGCGCCCGGGTCCGGGGGAAGGGGCGGGGGCCGGCCGCACCGTTGCCGTTCGGGGCGCCTGCCGCGGCGGAGGGGGACGGTGGCGCCGAGACCGCGGGACGCCCGCCGCTGCCCACGCGGAACCGTGCCGTGCCGCAGGTGCGGGACTCCCGTCCGGTACGCGGCGACGGCGAGTTGCCGACGAAGGGCGTTCCGGGGTCGGCGGCGGCTTTCCGACGGGGCGTAAGCCTGGCGGACGGCGTCGGTCGGCACCGGGACAGGAGCGGAGCCGTCCTGAAAGAAGCTGTGCGAAAGCGTTGATATCCATTTGTCTCTGTGGTGTCTTGTGGAGTCATGGATGCGAAGCCATGGGCACGACGGAGCTTTCTGGCAACGACCGGCGGTGCGGTGGCCGGTCTGGCCGCCTTCCGTGAGCAGAAGGCGGCCTTCGCCGCCGGGCGCCGGAGACCGGCCGCGGACCCCGAGGGGCGGGAGTGGGACGCCGACCCCACCGTCTTCCAGGTCAACCGCGAACCGGCACGCACCGCTCTCATCCCCTACCGCGACCCACGATCGGCGCTCAAGGGCAGACACGAGGATTCCCCGTACTACCGCTCGTTGAACGGGAATTGGCGCTTCCGCTGGTCGGAGAGCCCCGCCGGGCGTCCCGAGGGGTTCCAGGCCGCCGACTACGACGACGGCGACTGGGACCGGCTGCCCGTGCCCTCCAACTGGGAGATGCACGGCTACCGGGAGCCCATCTATCTGAACATCAAGTATCCCTGGACGGGGTACGAGAAGCCCGAACCACCGGCCGTACCCAAGGAGTTCAACCCGGTCGGCTCCTACCGCCGCACCTTCGAGGTGCCCCGCGGCTGGCGCGGCAGGCGCACCCTGATCTCCTTCCAGGGGGTGAAGTCGGCCTTCTTCGTGTGGGTGAACGGCGAGCAGGTCGGCTACAGCGAGGACAGCTACACCCCGGCCGAGTTCGACATCAGCGAGCACCTGAAGGACGGCGACAACACGCTCGCCGTACAGGTCTACCGCTGGTCGGACGGCAGCTGGCTGGAAGACCAGGACATGATCGACCTGTCGGGGATCTTCCGCGACGTGTATCTGTACTCCGTGCCCCGCGTCCACCTCCACGACGCCGAGGTCCGCACCGCGCTCGACGACGCGCTCACCACGGCAGAGCTCACCGTCCGCACCCGGATACGGGACACCACGGGCGGGACGGCCGGGAAGTACACCGTCACCGGCGTCCTCTACGACGCGGACGGGCACCGGGTGCGGACCGGCCCTCTCACCGGCAGCGCCGAACCTCCGGCGGGCGGCATCGCCGATGTCGAGCTGACCGGCACGGTGCGCCGGCCGCAGCTGTGGTCGGCCGAGAGCCCCAGCTGCTACACGCTGGTGCTGAGCGTGCGCGACCCCGGCGGCGACCGCAGTGAGGTCCACCGGGTGCGGTTCGGCTTCCGCAAGCTGACGTTCGGCCCCGGCAAACTGGAGATCAACGGGAAGCCGCTGCTCTTCGCGGGCACCAACCGGCACGAGACGGACCCGGTGCACGGGCAGGCCGTACCGGAAGAGACGATGCTGCGCGACATCAAGCTGATGAAGCAGCACAACATCAACGCCGTGCGCACCTCGCACTACCCCAACTCGCCCCGCTGGCTGGAGCTGTGCGACGAGTACGGCCTGTATGTCGTCGACGAGACCAACCTGGAGACCCACGAGGTCCGTGACACCCTCCCCGGTTCCCTCCCCGAGTGGACCGAGGCATGCCTGGACCGGGCGCGCAGCATGCTGGAGCGCGACAAGAACCACCCCTGCGTGGTGCTGTGGTCGCTGGGCAACGAGGCGGGCAGCGGCGACAACTTCCGCAAGATGGCCGACTGGTTCCACCAGCGCGACGCGACCCGGCCGGTGCACTACGAGGGCATGAGTTCCGTCGCCGATGTGGAGAGCCGGATGTACGCCAAGCCCGACGAGGTCGAGAAGTACGGCAGGTCGGGCAACGAGAAGCCGTTCATGCTGTGCGAGTACGCGCACTCCATGGGCAACAGCACCGGAAATCTGCAGGAGTACTGGGACCTCTTCGAGAAGTACCCCAACCTGCACGGCGGCTTCATCTGGGACTGGGTGGACCAGACGATCAAGAAGCCGGTGCCCGGCGACGCCTCCCGCAGCTATCTGTCCTACGGCGGCGACTGGGTCCCCGGCTATCCGACGGACGGCAACTTCTGCTGCAACGGCGTGGTGCGCTCCGACCGCACGCCCAATCCCGCCATGCACGAGGTCAAACGCGCGTACCAGCAGATCGGCTTCGCGGGGGAGAAGGCGGCCGACGGCGAGGTGGAGATCACCAACAAGCAGCTGTTCAGCGGGCTCGACGCCTACGAGCTGCGCTGGGAGGTCACCCGCGACGGCGAGCGCGTCCAGCACGGCACGGTACGGCCGCCCCGTACCGCGCCCGGCGGCACCAGCACCGTACGCCTGCCCCTCGACCGGCCCGGGCGGCCCCGGCCGGGCGCCGAGTACTGGCTCGACCTCTCCCTCGTGCTGCGGCACGGCACCTCCTGGGCCGAGGCGGGGCACGAGGTGGC
>NZ_JAGPXJ010000104.1:0-21683 GCF_018070605.1 Streptomyces sp. B15 | reverse complement strand
GCCGGAAGCGCGCCCGTGCCGCGGGGCGGCGCCAGCCCGCGGGCCGCGACACCGCAGCGCTGCAGCGCCCGGTGCGGGCGGCACCGGGCAGCGCGGGGAGGGAGGGGACGCATCGGGCGGCAGGGTGATCTGTGAAGGGAGCATCCCTGGGGCCTGGGGCCTGGGGCCTGGCCCGAGGGCAGGCAACTGGCGGGCAGGGACAGGCCGGTCAGCCGTTGCGGGGTGAGGGCAGCGCTCCCGGACGCGGCTCCGGGCGGGCGTCACGGTAGGTGTCCTGGCGAACGTCATGGCGCGGTTCGTGGCGGGCGTCATGACGGGTCTCGTGCCGGGTTTCGTGGCGCGGCTCGTGCCGGGTGTCGTACGGCTGCGGGGACGGGGGCTGCTGCGGGATGGAGCGGGCGGCAGGCACCGCGGGGGGCCGTGGAGCCGTCGCCGTACCGGGAGTTGCGGGCAGCGCACGGGCGGCGGCGGACATCGGCTCGGGCTGCCGGGGCACGCCCGGGGCGGGCGAGGGGGACGGCGCGGTCGACGGAGCCGCGGTGGAGGTCTCGACGCCCTCGGGGGAGTTGCGCGTGCTGCCGCGCCGGGAAGAACCGTACCTGCGGTGCACGGCCTGCTTGGTGACGCCCAGCGCCGAGCCCACGGCGTCCCAGGAGAAGCCGAGCGAACGGTCGAAGTCCACCGCCGCCGTCACCAGCGTCTCGACGCTGTCGCGTAGTTCCTGGGCGAGCCTGACGGTCGGCGCGGGAGCGCGGCCGTAGACGACGAAGCCCGCGGAGGGGCCGGTGCGCCGTGGGCGATAGACGTTGCCCAACTGCGCCGTGAGGGTGCGCAGCGCGTCCACCTGCCGGCGGACCCGCTCGATGTCCCGCACCAGAAGGTGCAGGCTTGCCCGCGCCTGGGCGTCGTGGGTTGCGTGGTCGGCCATGAAGAAGCCTCTCGGACCGGCTGACATGGAGGTGTTCAGCTAGGGGGTGTTCAGCTGTGGTGCTGGATGGGGTGACTGGCTGTGGGGGTGGGGGCGAGGCCGCGTCGCGTGGGCGGGGCGGCGCTCGGTTCGGTCAATCTGACTTGACCAACGCCGCGATGGGCTCTCTGGTCACGCTGCGGGGGCGCGGAAGGGGCATCGACAGGGCGCGCGGGTGCCCGCACGCCCCCTCGGGTAGCGGCGTCGCGCTGACCGTAAACTGGGCTGTCTTTCCATGCTGTCCGGGCAGTCCACGCGCTCCGCGCACGCCGGTGCTCCGCGGGCTCCGCGCACTCCGTGGCCTCCGGGCAGCCCACGCTTTCCACGGGTGAGAGGTAGTTCGCCACTGATGAGGCTCGTCTTCGCAGGCACCCCCGAGGTCGCCGTCCCCGCGCTCGACACATTGATCGCCTCCGAGCGGCACGAGGTCGCCGCCGTGGTCACCCGGCCCGATGCCCGTGCGGGGCGCGGTAGGCGGCTGGTGCCCAGCCCGGTGGCCCAGCGGGCGGAGGAGGAGGGCATCGAGGTGCTCAAGCCCACGCGCCCACGGGACGAGGACTTCCTGGCGCGGCTGCGCGACATCGGGCCCGACTGCTGCCCCGTCGTCGCCTACGGCGCCCTGCTGCCCCGTGTCGCGCTCGACGTGCCCGCCAAGGGGTGGGTCAATCTGCACTTCTCGCTGCTGCCCGCCTGGCGCGGCGCGGCGCCCGTGCAGCACGCGCTGCTGGCGGGGGACGAGATGAGCGGCGCCACCACGTTCCTCATCGAGGAAGGGCTGGACTCCGGGCCCGTCTACGGCGTGGTGACCGAGGAGGTACGCCCCAGGGACACCAGCGGCGATCTGCTCACCCGGCTCGCCTTCGCGGGCGCCGGGCTGCTGGCCGCCACCATGGACGGCATCGAGGACGGCACGCTGCAGGCGGTGCCGCAGCCGGAGGAAGGCATCTCCCTCGCGCCGAAGATCACCGTGGAGGACGCCAGGATCGATTGGGCGGGGCCGGCGCTGCGCGTCGACCGCGTGGTGCGGGCGTGTTCGCCCGCGCCCGGAGCGTGGACCGTCTTCCGCGGGGAGCGGCTGAAGGTGCGCTCGCTGGCGCCGGCCCCGGACGCCGTTGTGGACGGGGCGACCCCCGGCGAGCTGCGTATCGGCAAGAACTCGGTGCATGTCGCCACCGGCTCGCACCCCGTCGAGCTGGAGTGGGTCCAGCCGCAGGGCAAGAAGCCGATGCGAGCGGCGGACTGGGCCCGCGGTACGCGCATCGAGGAGGGCGCCCGCTTCGACGTCGCCGTCTCCTGAGCCGGGTGCGACCGTGCCCGTCTCCTGAGCCGGGTGCGACCGGTGCTCGCTTCCGGGTGGCCGGGTCGTAGGGTGGACGTTCGACCCTGCGACACCCCGCGAAGCACCAACCCTCATCTTGCGGAGCACCTTCAGCTGTGAGCACTCATCCCCGCCGGGGCGGCAACCGGTATCGGCGCCCGCGCAAGGACCCCGTCCGCATCCTCGCCTTCGAGGCGCTACGGGCCGTGGACGAGCGGGACGCCTATGCGAACCTCGTCCTTCCCCCGCTGCTGCGCAAGGCCCGCGAGAAGGATCCCGCGCACGGCGGTCTCGACGCACGGGACGCCGCGCTGGCCACCGAGCTGGTGTACGGCACGCTGCGCAGGCAGGGCACCTACGACGCGATCATCGCCGAGTGCGTCGACCGGCCGCTGCGCGAGGTGGACCCGCCCGTGCTGGACGTCCTCTCGCTCGGAACCCACCAGTTGCTGGGCACCCGCATTCCGCAGCACGCCGCGGTGAGCGCGACCGTCGAACTGGCCCGCGTGGTGCTGGGCGACGGGCGGGCGAAGTTCGTCAACGCGGTGCTGCGGCGCATCGCGGCCGACGACCTGGACGGCTGGCTGGAGCGGATCGCGCCGCCGTACGACGACGATCCGGAGGAGCATCTGGCGCTGCGCCACGCGCACCCGCGCTGGGTGGTCTCCGCGCTGTGGGACGCGCTGGGTGCACCCGCGACGGGAGCTGGCGGAGGCGGGCGCAAGGACATCACCGCGCTGCTGGAGGCCGACAACGAGCGGCCCGAGGTCACCCTGGTCGCCAGGCCGGGACGGGCCACCCCCGAGGAACTGCTCACCGCTGTGGACAGCGCGGCGGTGGGCAACGCCCAGGCGGGGCACCCCGCGGCGGGGCACACCGAAGCCGGCGAGGACACCGGGACAGAGGACACCGGGACAGGGGGCGTCGGGCGGCAGAGCGCCGCAGGCAGGGCCGTGCCGGGGCGCTGGTCGCCGTACGCGGTGCGGCTGACCGAAGGCGGTGAGCCCGGCGCGCTGGAGGCCGTACGCGAGGGCAGAGCGGGCGTGCAGGACGAGGGCAGCCAGCTTGTCGCCCTCGCCCTCGCCAACGCGCCGCTGGAGGGCTCCGACACCCGGTGGCTCGACTCCTGCGCGGGCCCGGGCGGCAAGGCCGCGCTGCTGGGCGCGCTGGCGGCCGAGCGCGGCGCGGCGCTGCTCGCGTCCGAGAAGCAGCCGCACCGCGCCCGTCTCGTCGCCCGGGCGCTGGAGGGGAACCCCGGTCCCTGGGCGGTCGTCAGCGCGGACGGTACCCGGCCGGCCTGGACGCCCGGCAGCTTCGACCGGGTGCTCGTCGACGTCCCCTGCACCGGGTTGGGGGCGTTGCGGCGCAGGCCCGAGGCACGCTGGCGGCGCACTCCCGAGGACCTGGCGGGGTTCGCGCCGTTGCAGCGCGGACTGCTGCGGCAGGCGCTCCAGGCGGCGCGGATCGGCGGGGTCGTCGCGTATGTGACCTGCTCCCCGCATCTGGCGGAGACCCGCGCCGTGGTGGACGACGTGCTGCGCGGGCCGGCGAAGGAGCGGGACACCGCGGAGCCGGGGACGACGGCCGCGGAGCCGGTGGACGCGCGCCCGCTGCTGCCGGGCGTGCCCGAGCTGGGGGAGGGACCCGACATCCAGCTGTGGCCGCATCTGCACGGAACCGACGCGATGTACCTGGCGCTGCTGCGCCGCACCGCCTGATCATCTCGAACGCCCACACGGAATACTGGTAGCCATGGCTCAGATCAACCCCAGCATCCTGTCCGCCGACTTCGCACGCCTCGCCGAGGAGGCGCGGCGTGTCGAAGGCACCGACGGGGCGGCCGGCGCCGACTGGCTCCACGTCGATGTCATGGACAACCACTTCGTGCCCAATCTGACCCTGGGCACGCCCGTGGTCGAGTCGCTGCGCAAGGCGACGGACATCCCGCTGGACTGCCATCTGATGATCGAGGAGCCGGACCGCTGGGCGCCCGCCTATGTGGAGGCCGGGGCCGGTTCCGTCACCTTTCACGCGGAGGCCGCGGCGGCGCCGGTGCGGCTGGCCCGGGAGGTCCGGGCCAAGGGAGCGCGCGCCTCGATGGCGCTGAAGCCCGCCACCCCGATCGAGCCGTACGAGGACCTGCTGCCCGAGCTGGACATGCTGCTGGTGATGACGGTGGAGCCGGGCTTCGGCGGACAGGCGTTCCTGGACATCATGCTGCCGAAGATCCGCCGGACGCGGCAGCTCATCGACAAGCACGGCCTGCAGCTGTGGCTGCAGGTCGACGGCGGCGTCTCGGCCTCCACCATCGAGCGCTGCGCCGAGGCGGGTGCCGATGTGTTCGTGGCGGGTTCGGCCGTCTACGGCGCGGACGATCCGGCAGCGGCCGTCCGCGCGCTGCGGCAGCAGGCCGAGGAAGCGGCGGGGTCGGGACGGGAGGGCTGAGGTGAACGCTGGGTGACCGCGGTCACACACGTCAGGGGATCTGCAAGGATGAACGCGCGGCGCGAGTGTGCCGACCGTGCGTACGTGGGCACGACAGCAAGACAGTGAGGTGAGAGCGGTGTCGTCGGGGCGAGCCACGCGAATGGGACCCGCCGAACTCATGCAGGCTGCGGCGATGGCGCGCCGCTTCTATCTGGAGGGCAAATCCAAGATCCAGATCGCCGACGAGTTCGGGGTCAGCCGCTTCAAGGTGGCCCGGGTCCTGGAGACCGCGCTCGAGCGTGACCTGGTGCGTATCGAGATCCGGGTGCCCGCCGAGCTGGACGCCGAGCGCTCGGACGCGCTCCGCGCCCGTTTCGGCCTGCGGCACGCGGTGGTCGTCGAGTCGCCCACCGAGGCCGTGGACGACGCGGCGGACCCGGAGAACCTCGGCGAGGTCGCCGCCGATCTGCTCGGCGAGCTGGTCACCGATGGTGATGTGCTGGGGCTGGCCTGGGGCCGCTCCACCATCCACATGGCGACCGCGCTACGCCAGTTGCCGCCCTGCACCGTCGTCCAGCTGACGGGGGTGTACGACGCAGGTACGGCCGACCGCGGCTCCGTGGAGGCCGTACGCCGGGCGGCCGAGGTCGCCGGGGGAGAGGCGCACCCCATCTACGCGCCGATGCTGCTGCCGGACAGCGCCACCGCGTCCGCGCTGCGCAGCCAGACGGGCATCGCCCGTGCCTTCGAGTACTTCGACAAGGTCACCGTGGCGGCCGTGTCCATCGGTTCCTGGGAGCCGGGGATCTCCACGGTGCACGACATGCTCAGCGCCAAGGAGCGCGACCATTACTCGTCGCTGGGGGTGGCCGCCGAGATGTCGGCCCATCTCTTCGACGCGCAGGGCCGGCGGATCGGTCGGGACCTGGGGGAACGCTGCATCACCGTGGAGGCGGAGCGGCTGCGCCGGATCCCGGAGGTCGTCGCCATCGCGGGAGGGCACCGCAAGGCGGCGGCCATCGGCGCGGTGCTCCGCTCGGGCCTGGTCACCAGCCTGGTGACGGACACCGCGGCAGCCGACTGGCTGCTGAACGAGGAACAGCCGGGCCCCCGTCCGGCGTTGGAGCGTACGGACCCGGACAGCACCGCCGCTTCGTAGCGGTCCGGGTCCCAGAAGGTTCTCAGAAGGGCAGTACGCCATGACGACCAAGAGCACCAAGCTGCCGGGGCTGGGCAAGCAGTACGACATCACCACCCGGACCGGGCGGCACATCTCGGTGGTGGCGCACCAGGACGGCCGCCGGTTCCTGGGCTTCTACCGGGAGGACGACCCGGACGCCTGCCAGGCGACGGTCCAGCTGGACGGTGAGGAGGCAGCCTCCCTCGCGGAGATCCTCGCCCCGGGCGAGAGCCCCAGGCTGGGCACGTGCGAGCTGGAGATCGACCTGGTCACCGTCCGCATCCCGATGTCCGGCCAGTCGCCGTACAGCGGTGAGCTGCTGGGGGCCACCCAGGCGCGCACCCGCACCGGCGCCTCCATCGTCGCCGTGCTGCGCCGTACCGGCCCCGTCCCTTCGCCGGGCCCGGACTTCCGCCTGGAGGCCGGGGACACCCTGGTGGCCGTCGGTACCCGCGAGGGAGTCGACGAGCTGACCCGGATCATTGCCGGAACCTGACCCGGATCATCGCCGGAACCCGACCGGATCGTCGGCGGAACCGGGCCGGACGGCCGCCCGGCCCGGAGCGGGCGCGGCCGCCCGGTCCGGGCCGCCGTCGGCACATCTGAGCCGTTCCGGACAGCCGCTGGACAACTGAAAGGCCCTCTGTGCACGACACCACCGTTCTGCTGATCGAACTCGGCGCCGTCATCCTGGGCCTGGGACTGGTCGGCCGCTTCGCGGGCCGGATCGGGCTCTCCCCGATTCCGCTGTATCTGCTGGGCGGCCTGGCCTTCGGGCACGGCGGCGTCTTCCCGCTGAAGGCCAGCGAGGGGTTCATCGAGGTCGGCGCGGAGATCGGGGTGATCCTACTCCTGCTGCTGCTCGGCCTGGAGTACAGCGCCTCGGAGCTGGTGACCAGCCTGAAGACCCAGTACCCGTCCGGGATCGTGGACTTCGCGCTGAACGCGGTGCCGGGTGCGGTGGCCGCGCTGCTGCTGGGCTGGGGGCCGGTCGCGGCCGTCGCGCTCGCGGGCGTCACCTGGATCTCCTCGTCCGGTGTCATCGCCAAGGTGCTCACCGATCTGGGGCGGCTCGGCAACCGGGAGACACCGGTCATCCTGGGCGTGCTCGTCATCGAGGACCTGTCCATGGCCCTCTATCTGCCGCTGCTGACCGCGCTGGTGGCCGGGCTCGGGGTGGCGGGGACCAGCGTGGCGATGATCATCGCGGTCGGCACCGTGGGCCTCGTACTGTTCGCGGCGCTGCGGTTCGGGCGGCACATCAGCCGCGCCGTCAGCTCCGACACGCCCGAGATGCTGCTGCTCGTCGTTCTCGGGCTGACCCTGCTGATCGCCGGTATCGCAGCGAAGCTCCAGGTCTCGGCGGCCGTCGGCGCCTTCCTGGTGGGTATCGCGCTGTCCGGGGAGACGGCGGAGAACGCGCGCAGTCTGCTCACGCCGCTGCGTGATCTGTTCGCCGCCGTCTTCTTCGTCTTCTTCGGACTCAACACCGCGCCGTCCGAGATTCCCCCGGTGCTGCTGCCCGCATTGGCGCTGGCGGCCGTCACCGTGGTCACCAAGGTGATCACCGGCTGGTACGCGGCGGGCCGCGCCGGGGTGGGCAGCAAGGGCAGGCTGCGGGCCGGCGGGGCGCTGGTGGCACGGGGCGAGTTCTCCATCGTCATCGCGGGGCTCGCCGCGAGCACGGACGCGCGGATCACTCCGCTGGCGACCGCGTATGTGATGATCCTGGTGATCTTCGGCCCGCTGACGGCCCGCTGGACCGAGCCCGTCGTACGCGGCGCCAAGGGGCTGGTCGACGCCCGACGCACCCGCCGGGAGACCGAGCGCGCGGGGACCGGGCAGCGCGGAGGGTCCACACCCGGTGCGGGGGAAGCCACCGCCCCGGACCCGGTGGGCGGTACCGGTCACCCCTCGTAGTCGCCACCCCGGGTGAGCGGCTGCCCGGCAGCCCTGTCCGCTGCGGCCTCCCACGATCCCGGCCTCCCACGATCCCGGCCTCCCACGATCCCGGCCTCCCGGCCTCGTACGATCCCACCAGCGCGTCCCCGGTACTCCGGCGGAACGTCCGTGGTCGTATGGATGTGCGGTCGTGGGAGAATGAAGTACGTGCGTTTCCTCAATGATCAGCGGCCCCCGTACGACCTGACGTACGACGACGTCTTCATGGTGCCCAACCGCTCCGCGGTCGGCTCCCGGCAGGGCGTGGACCTGTCCTCGCCCGACGGGACGGGCACCACGATCCCGCTGGTGGTCGCCAACATGACCGCCATCGCCGGACGCCGGATGGCCGAGACCGTGGCCCGCCGCGGCGGGCTCGTGGTGATCCCCCAGGACATCCCGATCGACGTCGTCACCGAGGTCATCGGCTGGGTCAAACAGCGGCACCACGTCCTGGACACCCCCATCACCCTCGCGCCCACCCAGACCGTGGCCGACGCGCTCTCGCTGCTGCCCAAGCGGGCACACGGCGCGGGTGTCGTGGTCCGCGACGGCCGGCCCGTGGGCGTCGTCACCGAGTCGGACCTGACCGGCGTCGACCGCTTCACCCAGCTCTCCGAGGTCATGACGGCCGAGCCGATGGTGCTGGACGCGGACATCGACCCGCGTGACGCCTTCACCAAGCTGGACGCCGCCCACTTCAAGTTCGCCCCCGCCGTGGACGCCGACGGCAAGCTCGTCGGCATCCTCACCCGCAAGGGCGCGCTGCGGGCCACGCTCTACACCCCCGCCGTCGACGCCGACGGCGCCCTGCGGGTCGCCGCTGCCGTCGGCATCAACGGCGAGGTCGTCGCGCGGGCCAAGGCGCTGCTCGACGCGGGCGTCGACACCCTGGTCGTCGACACCGCCCACGGCCACCAGGAGGGCATGCTGGAGGCGCTGAAGGCCGTCCGCGGCCTCGACCCGGCGGTGCCGATCGTGGCGGGCAACGTGGTCGCCGCCGAGGGCGTGCGCGACCTCGTCGACGCGGGCGCGGACATCATCAAGGTCGGCGTCGGCCCCGGCGCGATGTGCACCACCCGCATGATGACCGGCGTCGGCCGGCCGCAGTTCTCCGCCGTCCTGGAGTGCGCCGCCGAGGCGCGCAAGTACGGCAAGCACGTATGGGCCGACGGCGGGGTGCGCCACCCCCGCGATGTCGCCATGGCGCTGGCGGCCGGGGCCTCCAACGTGATGATCGGCTCCTGGTTCGCCGGCACCTACGAGTCCCCGGGCGACCTGCAGCAGTCCGCCGACGGGCGGTTCTACAAGGAGTCCTTCGGCATGGCCTCGGCCCGTGCCGTGCGCAACAGGACCGCAGAGGAGTCCGCCTACGACCGGGCCCGCAAGGGGCTGTTCGAGGAGGGCATCTCCACCTCCAGGATGTTCCTGGACCCGGCACGCCCCGGCGTCGAGGACCTGATCGACTCGATCATCGCCGGCGTCCGCTCCGCCTGCACCTACGCGGGCGCCGCGACGCTGGACGAGTTCACCCGGAACGCCGTCGTCGGTGTGCAGAGCGCCGCCGGCTACGCGGAGGGCAAGCCGCTGCACGCCAGCTGGTGACCTGACCCCGCGACGACGGCGGCGAGCATCGTCGTCCTGCCCCACGCCGAACTCCTTCCGCAGCGCGCGGACCACCGCGGCGGCGACCAGGGCGTGTCCGGTGTCGTCGGGGTGAACGCCGTCGGCCAGCTGCTCGGCGGTGACCAGGCCGGCGCCCGGGAGCAGGGCGAGGCTGTCGTCGCCCCCGGCGATCCGGGCGCGGACGGCCCCCTCCTGCGCACTCCGCAGGTCGGCGAGGGTGGCGCCCAGGGCGTTCGGGGTGTGCTCGGCCTCCGGGCGCTGCAGCGGCGAGACGACCAGCAGCGGGGTGTGTGGGTGGCCGGTGCGCACGAGCCGCAGGAACGCGCTGGTCATCTGCGCCATCAGCGCCGCCGAATACGGCACGCCCGTCCAGCAGTTGCAGCCGAATGCCATGGTGAGCGCCGCGCCCGGCAGCGTGGCGAGCTGCTGGGCGGTGGCCGGTTCGCCGTGCGCGGAGCCGGTGTAGCCGAGGTTGACGGTGTCCCAGCCCAGCTCGCGGCCCGCGAGTGCCGCCCAGCCGCGGGAGGGTGCCGTCGCCGACCAGCCCTCGGTGATCGAGTCGCCGTACACCAGCCAGCGCGGGCGCGGCGGTGCCGGCTCGGCACCGCGCACCGCCAGCAGCACCGGGGCGTACGCCTCTGGGGTGTGGAGCACTCCGGGTCCGCCCGGCCAGTCGACGCGCAGCACCCGCACCTCCTCCCGAGGGGTCTCCGGGAGCAGGGCGACCCGTGCCCCGTCCGGCCGCAGCGCCTCCCAGGCGCGGCAGCCGTCGCGCAGCGCGTCGACCGTTCCCAGGGCGCCGGCGCGGTAGCGGACCTCGAAGGGGCCCGGGGCGGTGAACTCCAGCCGGATCCCCACCGGTATCGCGGCGCGGGCCCACAGCTCCAGCGGCAGCCGCTGGGCGTCCGCCGGGTCGGCCCGCACGCAGCGCTCACCGTCCCACCAGCTCACACCCCGTACGAAGGGCCTGGCGTGCTGCCAGTCGCCGACCACATCTGCCACGCCGTTCCCGGTCCTTTCGTCGTGTTCTACTGTCGCCGTGTCACTGAACGATCTCGACGAACGTATCGTCCACGCCCTCGCCGAGGATGCCCGCCGCACCTACGCCGACATCGGAGCCGAGGTCGGCCTGTCAGCACCCGCCGTGAAACGCCGGGTGGACCGGCTGCGGGAGCGGGGCGCGATCACCGGGTTCACCGTGCGGGTCGACCCCTCCGCGCTGGGGTGGCAGACGGAGGGATTCATCGAGATGTACTGCCGCTCTCGGACCTCGCCGGAGGATATCCACCGGGCGCTGTCCCACTATCCCGAGGTGGCGGCGGCCTCCACCGTCACAGGGGAGGCCGACGCGCTGGTGCAGGTCTTCGCGGCCGACATGCGGCACTTCGAGGCCGTGCTGGAACGGATCGCCGGGGAGCCGTTCGTCGAGCGCACCAAGTCGGTGCTGGTGCTCTCCCCGCTGCTGCGCCGCTACAACGCCGGTCCTCCGCTGTAGCAGCCGCCGTACGCGCAACGGATCGCCGCGTTCCCGATTGAGCACGCAACAGAATGCGGGTCCACTCGCAAGATCCACCGCTTGTGGCGCTCCCCGGCCGACCGTAGCGTCGAAGGTGTGCGAATCGCTCTCCACCAGACCCGTTCCCAGCCCCGCACGCCGGGCTCCCCGGGCCTGACCGCCCTCGAGAACGCTGCCCGGGAAACCGCCGCGCGGGGTGCCCGGCTGCTGGTCACCCCGGAGCTCTCCCTCACCGGCTACGCGCTCCCGGATCCGGCCCAGCTGGCCGAGCCGGCGCAGGGCCCCGGCGCCGCGGCCGTCTCCCGGATCGCCCGGCAGCACGGTGTGGCCATCGCCTACGGCTACCCCGAGCGTGGCGAGGGCGGGGCGCTCCACAACTCCGTGCAGCTCATCGGCCCGGACGGTGCCGCACGCGCGAACTACCGCAAGACGCACCTGTACGGCCCGTACGAGGCCGAGCACTACACCCCCGGCGATCAGCTGCCCGTCCAGGCGGAGCTGGACGGCATCCGGTTCGGGCTGCTGATCTGCTACGACGTGGAGTTCCCGGAGGCCGTCCGGGCTCACGCCCTGGCCGGCACCGACGTACTGCTGGTGCCGACGGCGCTGATGCGGCCGTACGAGACCGTCGCCGAGACCCTCGTGGTGGCGCGCGCGGTGGAGAGCCAGCTGTATGTCGCGTACGCCAACCGCGTCGACCGCGAGGGCGAGTTCGACTTCGCGGGCCTGAGCTGTCTGGCCGCGCCCGACGGCACCGTCCCGGTGCGCGCCGCCGGCAGCGGCGAGGCCCTGCTCGTCGCCGACATCGACCCCGCGGCGCTGCGGGCCTCCCGCGAGCGCAACCCGTATCTGGCCGACCGTCGCCCCGAGCTGTACGCGCACTAGCCGCGCGGGCCGCGTCCACGCCGGCCGCCGCGCCCCTCCCGTACCCGGTATCACCAGGAGCGAGACCCCTCATGACCTCCACCGTGCCCACCGCCGCCCACGAGCACGACGAGCAGCAGGACACCGCCCAGCAGGGCGGGCAGCGCCCGCTGACCATGTTCGGCCCCGACTTCCCGTTCGCCTACGACGACTTCCTGGCGCACCCGGCCGGTCTCGGCTCCGTACCGCCGACCGAGCACGGCTCCGAGGTCGCCGTCATCGGCGGCGGCCTCTCGGGCCTGGTGGCGGCGTACGAGCTGATGAAGATGGGGCTCAAGCCGGTCGTCTACGAGGCCGACCAGCTCGGCGGACGGCTGCGGACGGCCACCTTCGAGGGTGGCGACCCCTCGCTGAACGCCGAGATGGGCGCCATGCGCTTCCCGCCGTCCTCGACCGCGCTCCAGTACTACATCGACCTCGCGCAGCTGGAGACCAAGCCGTTCCCCAACCCGCTGGCGCCCGACACCCCCTCCACCGTCGTGGACCTCAAGGGCGAGTCGCACTACGCCCGCACGCTGGAGGACCTGCCGTCCGTCTACCACCAGGTGATGGACGCGTGGAACGCGTGCCTGGAGGAGGGTGCCGACTTCTCCGCGATGCAGCAGGCGATACGCGAGCGGGACGTGCCCCGCATCCGCGAGATCTGGTCGGAGCTGGTGGAGAAGCTGGACAACCAGACCTTCTACGGCTTCCTGTGCGACTCGGCGGCCTTCTCCTCCTTCCGGCACCGGGAGATCTTCGGCCAGGTCGGGTTCGGCACCGGCGGCTGGGACACCGACTTCCCCAACTCCATCCTGGAGATCCTGCGCGTCGTCTACACCGGCGCCGACGACGACCACCGCGGCATCGTCGGCGGCTGCCAGCAGCTGCCGCTGCGGCTGTGGGAGCGCGAGCCCGGCAAGCTCGTCCACTGGCCGCAGGGCACCAGCCTCAAGTCGCTGCACCTGGGCGGCAAGCACCGCCCCGCCGTCACCCGACTGCACCGTACGGCGGGCAACCGCGTGACGGTCACCGACGCGGACGGCGACATCCGCACCTACCGGGCCGCCGTCTTCACCGCCCAGTCCTGGCTGCTGCTGAGCCGGATCGACTGCGACGACGCGCTGCTGCCCATCGACCACTGGACGGCGGTGGAGCGCACCCACTACATGGAGTCCTCCAAGCTGTTCGTACCCGTGGACCGGCCGTTCTGGCTCGATACGGACCCGCGCACCGGGCGCGACACGATGAGCATGACCCTCACCGACCGGATGACGCGCGGCACCTACCTGCTGGACGACGGCCCCGACAAGCCGGCCGTGATCTGCCTGTCGTACACGTGGTGCGACGACAGCCTCAAGTGGCTGCCGCTGGACGCCAACGAGCGGATGGAGGTGATGCTCAAGTCGCTCGGCGAGATCTATCCCGGGGTCGACATCCGCAAGCACATCACCGGCAACCCGCTCACCGTCTCCTGGGAGGACGAGCCGTACTTCCTCGGCGCGTTCAAGGCCAACCTGCCGGGCCACTACCGCTACCAGCGGCGGCTGTTCACCCACTTCATGCAGGAGTCCCTCCCCGACGACCGGCGCGGACTCTTCCTCGCCGGAGACGACATCTCCTGGACGGCGGGCTGGGCCGAGGGCGCCGTGCAGACGGCGCTCAACGCCGTCTGGGGCGTCATGCACCACCTGGGCGGCACCACCGACCCCGCCAACCCGGGGCCGGGGGACGTCTTCGGCCAGATCGAGCCGGTGCGGCTCCCGGAGGACTGACGAAGGAGCGGGGAGGCGGGGCGGGGCTCAGTGCCACAGCGGTGTCAGCAGGCAGCGCCCCGCCATGCCCACCGTCGCGTCCAGCCCCTCCGCCATCTCCTCCAGCAACTCCCCGCACACCCGCAGTCCCCACAGCGCGCGGAAGGACACCCACGCACCGGCCCGCGCCCGTTCCAGACTCCACGAGCCGATCAGATGGGTCAGCGGGTCGGCGACGTCCAGCAGGTCGGGGCCCGGCATCAGATCCTCGCGGATGCGCTCCTCCAGGCCTGTCAGCAGTTCCCCGATCCGTTCGAAATCCGCCTCCAGATCGTCGGGGTCGGCGTCCACCGCCCGGCAGGTGTCCACCAGAGCGAGCGGCAGGTCGTGGCCGATGTGCGCATTGATGCCCGCCAGCGCGAACTGCAGCGGATGGATGGAGGGGTGGCGCCGGAAGCGGAAGAGCGGCCGCCAGCACGAGGGCATCCGCAGCCCGGCAGCCTCGGCGTCCACCGCGTCCAGGAAGCGCCGGGCGAACCGGGTGCCCAGCTCGCCGGTGGCGGCCCGGTCCTCGAAGTGTCCGGCGACCAGGCGCCGTTCCAGCTCCGCCGTCACCGACAGGTACACCCGGTTGAAGACCGCCACACCGTCCTGCCGGGGCAGCGTCGCGCCGATCTCCCGCATCTGGGCCGTCACTTCGGCGATGGGTGCCGACGTCACCGCGCGCTGCGCGGGCACCTGATCCGTAGAGGTCATGCCCGCAGCCTGGCAGCCGCCTGCTCCCGATGGGGGCAGCCCCGCCCGTACGGCCCCCGGACGGAGGACGGATCCGCCGCCGGCAATCCGTCCGCAAGCCGCCTGCCGGCCGTCGGTAAGCCCTCGGCAAGCCGTCGGTAATGCGGGTGCGGCGCCGTGTGCGGGCGTGATACGTCACCTGTCATGACCGACGCCCTTGCCGCAGTTGCCGATCTGTACACCGAACGCCTCGTACTGCACCCCATGACGCCCGAGGAGGCCGAGCGCGTGGTGGCCGAGACGCCGGGCGCCGGCGATCCGTGGGGGCCCGAGTACCCGGACGTGATGGATGTGAAGGGCGCCACGGATCTGCTGAAGGCGTGTGCGACCACCGGCGACCCGCGCCCCTTCGGTAACTACGAGATACGGCGCCGCGCCGACGGCCGCGCCATCGGCGGCATCGGCTTCAACCGGACACCCGACGCCGAGGGCACCGTCACCGTCGGCTACTCCCTCAACGCCTCGGCACGCGGCAAGGGTTACGCCTCCGAGGCCCTGCGCGCCCTGCTCGCCTTCGCCTGGTCCCGGGGCGTCACCCTGGTCCAGGCCGACGCCGACCTCGACAACCTCGCCTCGCAACATGTGATGACGGCCGTCGGCATGCGGGTGGTGGGGGAGGACCACCGGGTCCGGTACTTCGAGATGAGGGCGCCTGACGACGCCGCCGCTCAGCTCGGTTCCCGGCCCTCGTCGTAGCCGCTGGTGCCCTCGTCCAACAGCGGCTCCTGGGCCTTGAGGTGCGGCGGGGCCAGCGCCTTGAGGGCGTGGTAGCCGGTGAGGACGACGAGCGTGCCCAGGGCGATGCCGCCGAGTTCGAAGGTGTCGGTGAACTTCAGGTCGACACCGCCGATGCCGATGATGATGCCCGCCGCGACCGGCACCAGATTCAGCGGATTGCGCATGTCGACACCGTTGTTGATCCAGATCTGCGCGCCGAGCAGCCCGATCATGCCGTAGAGGATGACGGTGATACCGCCGAGCACCCCGCCCGGGATGGCAGCCACCACGGCCCCGAACTTGGGGCAGAGCCCGAAGAGCAGCGCGAAGCAGGCGGCGGCCCAGTAGGCGGCCGTCGAGTAGACCCGGGTCGCGGCCATGACACCGATGTTCTCCGAGTACGTCGTCGTGGCCGGGCCGCCGAACGCCGTCGACAGCACGCTGCCGGCCCCGTCCGCGGAGATCGCGGTGCCGAGCTTGTCGTCCAGCGGGTCGCCGGTCATCTCACCGACCGCCTTGACGTGCCCCGCGTTCTCGGCCACCAGCGCGATCACCACCGGCAGCGCCACCAGGACGGGCGACCAGGAGAATTCGGGGGCGTGCACGGAGGGCAGCCCGAACCAGTCGGCCTTGCCCACGGCCGACAGGTCCAGGCGCCAGTGGTCCACCGTCTTGCCGCCGGCGTCCGGTGAATGGATCCGGCCGAAGACCGTGTCGAACGCCCACGACATCAGATAGCCGGCCACCAGCCCCAGGAAGATCGCGATCCGCGACCAGAAGCCGCGCAGACACACCACCGCGAGCCCGGTCAGCAGCATGGTCAGCAGCGCCGTCCACTGGTCCTGCGGCCAGTACGTCGAAGCGGTGACCGGGGCGAGATTGAAGCCGATCAGCATGACGACCGCGCCGGTCACCACGGGCGGCATCACCGCGTGGATGATCCGCGCGCCGAACTTCTGCACGGCCAGACCGACGAGGAAGAGTGCGGCGCCGACCACCAAAATCGCGCCGGTCACCGTGGCACTGCTGCCGCCCTGGCCGCGGATGACCGCGGCCACGCCCACGAAGGAGAGGCTGCACCCCAGATAGCTCGGCACCCGGCCGCGGGTCGCCAGCAGGAAGACCATCGTCGCGAGGCCGGACATCATGATCGCCAGGTTCGGGTCCAGCCCCATGAGGACCGGTGCCACGAAGCTGGCACCGAACATCGCCACCACGTGCTGGGCGCCGAGCCCCGCCGTACGCGGCCACGACAGCCGCTCGTCCGGGCGCACCACCGCGCCGGGCGCCGGGACGCGCCCGTCGCCGTGCACCGTCCACCGCACGCCGAGCCCGCGCATGCCGCTCCGTCCCTTGGCCGATTTTGATCGCCGCACATACTAGTCCGACCGCTCACGGCCCGGCGCCGCGGTGGAGGGCGCCCCGAAGAGGCCCGGGGAACCGCTCCACCGACCTCCGGCCGGGAGGGGGCCCGTGGGCGCTCCGTCAGGTGCGGAGCACCCTCGCTCCGGCCACCAGGCCCAGCAGCAGCGCGGTGACGACGCCGAAGGACACCGACAGCGAGGTCGACTCGGCGATCCAGCCGACGACGGCGGGAGCGGCCAGCCCGGAGGCGTAGGCCAGGGTGGCGACTCCCGCGATGGCCTGGCCGGGGGCGGCCGTGGCGGTGCGGCCCGCCGCCGCGAAGCACAGCGGGACGACCACCGCGATCCCGACCCCGACCAGGGCGAACCCGGCGACGGCCGCGGCCGGTGTCCGTGCGGCGACCACCAGCACGGCGCCCGCTGTGGCGAGCACACCGCCCACCCGTACCGTCGCCACCGGGCCGAACCGGCGCACCACGGCGTCGCCCGACAGCCGGGCGAGCGCCATCGTGCAGGCGAAGGCCGTGTAGGCGGAGGCGGCCAGGCCGGGTCCGGCGTCCGTCACATCGGCCAGATAGATACCGGACCAGTCCATCGAGGCGCCCTCGGCGAACACCGCGCAGAAGCCGAGCAGCCCGATCGCCAGCACCCCGCGCGAGGGCAGCGCGAAGCGGGGTGGGGCCTTGGCCTCGTCCTCGCCGCCCGATCCGGCAGCCGGGAGTTCGGCGCCGCGGTCGTCCTCCCCGGGGGTCCACCGGGCCGCGACCACCGCCACCGCGGCCAGCACCGGGGCCGCCGCTCCCAGGTGCCACCGCCCGTCCAGCCCGGCGTGCGCGGCGATCACGCCTCCCGCGCCGCCCAGCAGCGTCCCCACGCTCCACAGTCCGTGCAGCGCGGACATCACGGAGCGGCCGTACTCCGCCTCGACCCGCACGCCCTGGGCGTTCATCGCGACGTCCATCAGGCCGAGCCCGCAGCCGTACACGAACAGCGCCAGGCACAGCCAGCCCAGGGCGGGGGCCAGCGGCGGCAGCACCAGACCGGCGCAGCAGGCCAGCGAGACGGCGGCGAGTGCGCGGCGCGGGCCGTAGCGGTGTGCCAGCCCCGCGGAGAGCGGCATGGCCGCGGAGGCCCCGGCCGTCATGAACACCAGCGCCAGGCCCAGCCAGCCCGGGCTCAGATCCAGATGTTCGCGGAGCCAGGGAATGCGGGTGGCGAAGGTGCCGCTCGCCATCCCGTGCACCGCGAAGACGATCGAGACCGCCACCCTTCCGGCCCGTGCGGCCGGTGCCGGGCGCCCGGCGGTGCCGGACCCCGCCGGGCGCCCGGGCGGGCCGGACCCGGTTCCCCCGGGCGGCGCCGTCCTGGTGTGCGGCTGAGTCTCGCCGCACACCCCCGCTCCTGCGCGCTGCCCCGCCCCTGCCCGCGGCTGCGGACCGGCGTTCGGCTCCGGCCCGTCGTCACCTGTCCGCATCTCGTCTCCCTGCCGCACCTGCCGCCCCCCGAGCCGTCCGTACCGTGCACCCATGACCGCCCCGCTGCCGCACCCGCGCCACGGCCGCGGGGGCGGGCCCGCGCAGATCGTGCCCCGATCGGGTACCGCTCGAACTCCTGCGGTGGCTGCCAACGCATGTGGTGAGACGTGGCTGCTGTGAGTCACCACACAGGCTCCGCTCGCATGGTCCCCACCCCGGCGTGGCAGACTTGTGGGTATCTCCCGGCCACTGGCTGGGGGAGTACCAGTGACGTCAGCGCACTCCGGGGTCGGTGAAAGTCCGAACCGGCGGTTACAGTCCGCGACCCGGCCGCAGCCAGCGGTCGGTTGACCAGGTGAGATTCCTGGACCGACGGTGAAAGTCCGGATGGGAGGCAGTGCGCGGCGGACCGCGAACCGGTGCACCGCCGAGGTTGCGGTCCCGTTCCGGAGCGAGCAGAAGCGCCGGAGTGGGATCTTGACCGTCCCGGCAGGTCGTTCCCCCCGCGCGTCCGTCCCAAGTCCCGCAGCGCCCCGGAGTCCGTGCCCGAAGAGGCAGGAGGATCCGGTGGCCCCCCACCCCCAAGCGCCGTACGCGCCGCAGGCGGAGCGCGACGCGATGCGCCGTGCCATCGCTCTTGCCGCGCGGGGACTCGGCTCCACCAGCCCCAACCCCGTCGTCGGCTGCGTCGTCCTCGACCAGGCCGGGCGCACCGTGGGGGAGGGCTGGCACCAGCGGGCCGGCGGCCCGCACGCGGAGGTCCACGCGCTCGCCGAGGCGGGCGAGGACGCGCGTGACGGCACCGCTGTCGTCACTCTCGAACCCTGCGACCACACCGGACGCACCGGCCCCTGCTCGCAGGCGCTCATCGACGCGGGCGTCTCCCGTGTCGTCTACGCCGTCTCCGACCCCACTCCGGGCGCCGCGGGCGGAGCGCTGTCGCTCGCCGCGGCCGGTATCGACGTCGAGGGCGGCCTGCTGGCCGACGAGGCGGCTGCGGGCAACGCCGCCTGGCTGACCTCCGAACTGCACGGCCGCCCGTATGTGACCTGGAAGTACGCCGCCTCGCTCGACGGCCGCACCGCTGCCGCCGACGGCTCCAGCCGCTGGATCACCTCAGCCGAGGCGCGTGCGGATGTGCACCGGCTGCGCGCCGAGTCCGACGCCGTCCTGGTCGGCTCCGGTACGGCCCGCGCCGACGACCCGCATCTGGCCGTCCGCGACGTCCCCGGCGCCGTCCAGCCGCTCCGCGTCGTCGTCGACACCGAGGCGACCGTGGTCAGGGCCGGAGCTCGGGTTCTCGACGACGTGGCACCCACGCTGATCGCCGTCGCCCAGGACGCCGACACCGCCGCGCTGGAGGCCGCCGCCGGCGCGAGCCCGGCCGAGGTGCTGCGGCTGCCCCGGGCGGCGGACGGCGGACCGGGGCTCGACCTGGACGCGCTGCTGACGGCCCTGCAGACCCGCGACGTGCGCGCCGTGCTGCTGGAGGGCGGCGCCACCCTGGTCGGCTCCTTCGTCTCCGCCGGGCTGGTCGACCGGGTGGTCGGCTACATCGCCCCCGTACTGCTGGGCGCGGGGCCACCCGCGTTGGGGGAGGCCGGAATCAGCACCGTCGCACAGGCGTTGCGGCTCACCGTGAGCGACACCGCGCGGCTCGGCCCGGACCTGCGGATCACCGCGGTCGGCAGCACCGCGCCGCAGACGGCCCGCACGGTCGCCGCCGCCGCGCCCACCGCCACCGCCGCCCCCACCACCACCGTCACTGCCGAGCGGACCGAGCGGTCCCCGCAGTCCCAGCAGACCGAGGAGTCCTGAGTGTTCACCGGAATCGTGGAAGAACTGGGCGAGGTCGTCGCCGTCGAGGAGCAGGGCGCCTCCGCCCGGCTGCGACTGCGCGGACCGCGCGTCACCGCCGACGCACGGCACGGCGACTCGATCGCCGTCAACGGCGTGTGCCTGACCGTCGTCGAGACCGGTGACGGCGAGTTCTCCGCCGACGTCATGGCCGAGACGCTGCACCGCTCCAGCCTCGGGGCGCTCACCGTGGGCTCGCCCGTCAACCTGGAGCGTCCCCTGGCGCTCGGCGGGCGGCTGGACGGCCACCTCGTCCAGGGCCACGTCGACGGCACCGGCACCATCACGGCACGGCACGACGCGGACAGCGGCACGGACCTCACCGTCGGCCTGCCCGAGGGGATGAGCCGGTATCTGGTCGAGAAGGGCTCCATCACCGTCGACGGCATCAGCCTCACGGTCGTGGAGGCCGCCGAGGACCACTTCACCGTCTCCCTCATCCCCACCACGCTGGCGCTCACCACACTCGGCACCAAGCAGCCCGGTGACCCGGTCAACCTGGAGGTCGACGTGCTGGCCAAGTACGTCGAGCGGCTGCTGGGCGCCTCCGCGCGCAACCTCCCGCAGCCGCTGGGCGAGACGCTCTCGCAGCAGAGCGAGGCGACCCGATGAGCGGCTTCCACTGGCTGAACCAGGAGGCGTTCTCGGCCTTCGGCCAGCACGTCATCTGGTCCGACATGCTCGGCAACCTCATGGGGCTGCTCGGGCTGGCGCTGGGCTGGCGGCGCTCCATAGGCACCTGGCCCGTGCAACTGCTGTCCGGGCTGATACTCGTGGGCGCCTTCGCCTCCGCCCAGCTGGCGGGCGGCGTCGGAAAGCAGCTTCTGGTCATGGCGGTCGCGCTGTGGGGCTGGCGCCAGTGGCGGCGCGGCAAGCAGCAGGCGCAGGACGGTTCCATCGCCGTACGGTTCGCCACCTGGCGCGAACGCGGCCTGCTGGCGCTCGGCACCGCGCTGGGAACCGCCGCCGTGGGCACCCTCTTCACTCTCGTCCCGGCCCTCTCCTGGAGCCCCTGGGCGGACGCCTACATCTTCGTCGGCACGCTGGCGGCCATGGTGGCCCAGGCCCGTGGACTGGTGGAGTTCTGGTTCGCCTGGCTGCTGGTGGACGTGGTCGGCGTGCCGCTCGCCTTCAGCAGCGGGCTGGCCTTCTCCGGCCTGGTCTACGTCGTCTACCTCGGCCTCGTCCTGTGGGGTCTGCGCGCCTGGTGGCAGCGCTCCCGGGTGGACGCCCGCGCGGCCGCCGTCAGCACGGAGCCCGCGCTCAACTCCGCCGGAGCGGCGCTGTGAACGCCGGCCGGAGCCGCGCAGCGGACGCGGAGCACGCCACCGAAGCGCACCACCAAGGAAGGAGCACGCCCATGACCGCGCTGCCGAACTGGTACGACGCGCCACCCGCCCCACGCGTCCCGGTCCCGGAGGAACCGGCGGAGGCGGACGGGGCGTTCGTGCTCACCCTCGACCCCGTGGCGGAGGCGATCCGGGACATCGGCGAGGGCCGCCCGGTCGTGGTCGTCGACGACGAGAGCCGGGAGAACGAGGGCGACCTGGTGATGGCCGCCGAGCTGATCACCCCCGAGGCCGTCGCCTTCATGATGAGCGAGTGCCGCGGGCTGATCTGCACCCCGATGGAAGGGGCCGACCTCGACCGGCTGGCGCTGCCGCAGATGGTCGCCGAGAACACCGAGTCCATGGGCACCGCGTTCACCGTCACCGTCGACGCGACCAGCGCCCACGGCGTCACCACCGGCATCTCGGCGGCCGACCGCGCCGCCACCATCCGGCTGCTCGCCGACCCCGACTCCGCACCGCGGGACTTCGTCCGCCCCGGGCACGCCTTCCCC
>NZ_JAGPXJ010000103.1:0-21982 GCF_018070605.1 Streptomyces sp. B15 | reverse complement strand
GGTCGGGGTCGTCGCCACCGAGAAGGGCGTCGAGTTGGCGGAGGGTTTCTCGCAGGGCGGCGGCGGTCTCCAGGTAGGCGGCGGCGATACGGGCCACTGTCGCCGCCGCCGGAACGGCCAGGCCGCACAGCAGCCCCACCGTGCCCCAGGTCCCGGCAAGGGTGGTGGTGAGAACGGTGCACACAGCGACGGTCCTCCTGGGCAGGGACGGGCCTGAGAGCCGGACCAGTCCCCCAGCCGCGACGTGGTCCTCCACCGTACTGAGGTGGAGCGCGAGCAGTCGGCGGCACAGCGCGGCGTCACCGGCCACGCTGCCACCGGCGCGCACCTCCCGCAGAAAGCGCAGCGGCAGGGTCCGGGCCTGGCGACGGAACAGCATCCGCTGCGCGGTCTGCCACAGCAGCCTCGGCAGCAGCACGGCGAGAACGACTGTGACCAGTACTGCCGGACCACAGCGCTCCAGCAGCGCGTACAAGGGGGAAGTGGGAGAAGTGAAGAGCGCCACGGGAGCCTCCTGGGCGGCCGGGATCGGCTTACGGAGGCCCGGGGCGCGAGGGCCCGGGGTTTCCCGGAGTTCGCGGCGGATTCCGCAGAGATCTTTCCGGCAGGCGCGGCGACGGCACTCCACACGAGCCGGTTGCGCGCCGCTCCTCGCGCCGAGCCGCTCCCGGAGCGGGCAGGAGGCAGGCACATGACGGACCCCGCGCTCTCACCCCGACGGGACGCGCAGGAGGTGGGCGACGGTGAACTGCTGGAGCGCGTACGCCGACCGCGCACTCCCCGGGACCGTGCCGAGGCCCTGGAGGAGATCACCGACCGGCACTTCCGGGACGTGCTGCTCTATCTGACGCGCCGAGTCAAGGACGCCGACCTGGGCATGGAGCTGACCCAGCAGACATTCGCCGACGCCATCGCCGTGCTGGTGTCGAAGGACGCGGAGAGTCAGCCGCGTTCGGGGGACCGGCTCGGCGCCTGGCTCACCGGAATCGCCAAGAACCGGCTCCGTCAGCACTTCACCCGGCGCAGGAGACTCGCCGAACGGGGCAGGCCGCTCGGGCAGGACGAGTCGATGGACGACCATCCGCTCGACGAGCCCGACCGGCCCGATCCGGCGGACGACCCCGTCCGCCTCTTCCAGGCCCGCCGCGTCATCGGCGACGTGGTCGCCACACTGCCCGTGGACGATCGCCTCCTGTACCAGTGGTACTTCCAGGACCAGCTCAAACCCGCCGACATCGCCGACCGGTTGGCGGCGGCTCAGCCGGCGGCCGCCGCACCGAGCGGCGGCGCGACCGGTGCCGTGCCGTCGCAGTCCGTGGCCGACGCCCCCGGCGGGCAGCGGCGCGCTCCGAGCGGGAAGACCCTCAACAACCGGGTCACCGCCCTCAAGACCGTGGTCGCCGAGGGGTTCCACGCCTATCTGCTCGTCCAGAACGACCGCACACTGTGTCCGACGCTCGACGGCATCGTCGGCCGGTATCCGCGCGGCTTCAGCGCGCCGCTGCGCGACCACGTCGTCAAGCACACCTACAACTGCGCGCAGTGCGGGACGTGCGCACGCTGCCGGGTGTGCAGGATCAGGGAGCCGGAGCGGATCACCAGCGCCTGCACGGCGTCGCGTGACTGCCGGGCCTGCGGCATCTGCGAAAGGGAGAGCATCGCGCTGAAGGCCGGCTGGGCGCCGGCCCTCGTTCTCGTACTCGGTCTGCGACCCGTCCGCGAGGCCATCAGCGACATCATCCGGGGCACCGTGCCGGTCGCTCATCAGGACGGCGCCCCACCCGAGCATCGGCCCCGGGGACGTCGGCACCGCTCCCGTGTGCTGGCGGGCGCCGCGGCGGCCGTCCTCGTCGGTGCCGCGGGGGGCGCCGTCGCCCACCTGCTCACCGGCCCCGCGGACGGCCGGGCCTCGGCGGGTTCCGGACCGGACGGCACCGAGACCATCACCGTCGTGCCCGTAGGGGCCCAGGGCGACCCCCGCCCCGACCACACCGTGGAGCCGGCGTCGGGGACCACGGTGCAGAGCTGCTCCGCCTCCGCCTTCGCCGTCAGCCGCGACATCGTCTCCTGCTCGCCGAACGTGCTGACCGCGCAGGCGTGCTGGGTGAGACCCGACGACCGCACGCGGGTGCTGTGCGGCTCGCCCAAGGGGAAGCGGTTACGGGAGTACCGTGCGGGCGCCCCCGTTCCACGGACAGCGCCGAAGCCGCGCAGCGCGATCGTCCCCTGGGCCGTCGAGCTGGCCGACGGCACTTTGTGCACGCCCCGCTGGGCCGGTCCTCCGGCGTCCCTACCCGGCAAGCTCAGCGACCGGTACCACTGCTCGCCCCCCGACGGAGCACCGGCCGGACTCGTCGTCGAGGACTCGAACACGCCCCTTCTGGACAAGAGCGCACCGCGCTGGAAGACCCGGGTCGTGCAACGCACGCAGGACGGCTCCGGCTTCGCCGCGCCGACCTGGCAGGAGGTGGCGGCCGTCTACTACGCGGGCCGGCCCTGAACCGTCGGTGTCCCTCGGCCGACCGACCGACGGAATCGGCTGATCGTCGGCTCATCTTCCTGGCGTCCGAACCACCAACCGGAACCTGAACCGCCCACGGTTGCCTCCGGCAAGCGCAGCCCACAGGATGATCGCTGTGCCAACTAACGCCTCCACCACCCCCCTTGGGGATGCCTGGCCACGCGTACGCACGCCGTGGCCCGCCCGTAGCGCCCCGCTCTACGGCCAGAA
This sequence comes from Streptomyces sp. B15, assembly GCF_018070605.1. Lineage (NCBI taxonomy): Bacteria > Bacillati > Actinomycetota > Actinomycetes > Kitasatosporales > Streptomycetaceae > Streptomyces > Streptomyces sp. B15. The sequence continues at coordinate 19,251 of NZ_JAGPXJ010000103.1, read as the reverse complement.
CTTCGCCAGTGATCCCTTCTCGTACTACGAAAGCCTTCGCAAGACCTTCGGTCCCGTGGCTCCTGTGACGCTGGAGGAGACCGGCGCCTTCCGCGGGTACCTCGTCCTGGACCACGCCTACCAGTTGGAGATCCTGCAAAACCGTGGCCATGTGTGGACGCGGGACTCCCGCTGGTACCGCGACTTCGCCGAGGGGGCCCTGCCTCCGCACCCGTTGATCCCGCAGTTCGCCTACCGGCGCAGCCGCCTGTACGCCGAGGGCATGGAGCACGCGCGGCTCTCGGGCCCCGGCAACAAGGCGCTGGCCGAGCTCAATCTGCTCCGTACCCGCGACCTGATCGAGGACCTGGCCGAGCAGCTGATCACCTCGTTCTTCCCCGAGGGGCCCGCGGAGTGGAACCAGGTCGACATCCTGGACCGGTACGCGCTGCAGCTTCCGCTGCTGGTCATGATGCGGCTGATGGGCATGGACGAGGGCAGCGCGCTGGCCACCGGCGACGCCATCCACGAAATGCTCAGCGGAGGGCCGGGCGCGCAGCGTGCCGCCGCGGAACTCGACTCCCGGATGCGCGCCCTGGTCGAGGAGAAGCAGCGCGACCCTGGGCCCGATCTCGTCTCCTGGATGCACCACTTCAACCGGAGCACTCGGCCGGAACTGGACACCCATCAGCTGAGTGAGGATGTGTGGCTGCAGATCGTCGCCGGTCGTGGCGCCAGCACGACCTGGATCTGCAACACCGTGCTGGAGCTGCTGACCAACCCGGAGCTCAACGCGGATGTCATCGCCGGGCGCTGTCAGATGGAGGAGGCGATGAACCGCGTCATGTGGGTCAACGCCCCCATCCAGAACCTGATCGGCCGCTGGGCCACCCAGGACACGGCGCTGGGCGGATACCCGGTCAACTGCGGCGACATGGCGATCATCTGCCTCGGAGCGACCGGCGCGGACCCGACGATGCTGTCCGCCGGCTTCGACGTCTCCCGTACCAACAGATCGCATCTCGCCTGGGGAGCCGGCTCTCACGGGTGTCCGGCACCGGATCTGGGCACCCTCATCGTCCGTACCGGCCTCGAGGTCCTGTGGAACAGGCTGCCGGGACTTCGGCTGGCCGTTCCCAAGGAGAGGCTCAGCTGGGACCTGCCGTACGTCGCCCGGTCCCCCACCGCGCTGCCGGTGACGTTCCCTCTCCCGCCCACTCCCCCGATGAATGGACAGCAGTGGACAGCACAGCACAGCTTCATCTCGAACCCGCCCCGGCCGATCTCCACGGAACGGAAGGAGCAGCCCTCCGAGCCGCGGGGCCGGTTGCCACTGTGGCGCTCCCTGGTGGCGTGGTGGCCAAAGCGGTGACGACGCGGGAGGCGGGTGCCCTGGTGCTGGGCGACCCCCGCTTCTCCAAGGACATCCGGAACTGGGGCGCGCACGCACGCGGGGAGATACCGGCCGACTGGCCGCTGCTGTTCATCGTGGAGGGCAAGGGCCTGCTCACCACCGACGGGGAGACCCACCGGCGGCTGCGGCTGCCCATCCAGCGTGCGATCTCGCCCCGCCGGGTGCAGGCGCTGCGTCCCCGTATCGAGGCCATCGCCGACCGGCTGCTGGCGGACCTCGCCGCCGTGCCCACCGGGGAGGAGACGGACCTCCACAAGGGCTTCGCGCTGCCGCTGCCGCTGGATGTCATCTGTTCCCTGCTCGGTGTCCCGGAGGAGGGCACGCTGCGCCAGGAGTTGCACGAACTGTCGGCAGCGGCGATGAACTCCGAGGCCGACGTCGAAGAGGTGCAGAACACCGTCGGCCGCCGCTTCCCGGCGACGCTGATGTCGCTCATCGAGCAGAAGCGCGCCCGCGGCGACCGGGACGATCTGACGATGGACCTGGTGGCGGCCCTGGACGAGGGGGAGCTCACCGAGGCGGAGGTCATCGGCAATCTGGTGGTGACGGTCATCGGTGGGCACGAGACCACGGCCAACCTGATCTGTCACGCCGTCAAGGGGCTGCTGACGCACCCCGAAACGCTGGAGGCGGCCAGGGCGCAGGAGAAAGCGGGTGAGAACCCGTGGCCGGCCATCGTCGAGGAGGCCCTGCGCTGGGAGTCCCCCAGCCGCAATGTGATGTTCCGCTACGCCACCGAGGACGTGGACGTGGACGGTGCCGTCATCCGGGAGGGAGAGGCGGTGCTGGTGCCGCTGCCGGCCATCCAGCGTTGCCCGCACGCCTTCCCGGACCCGGATCCGGAGGTGTTCGCCCCCGACCGCCCGGACGTCTCGCGCCATCTGGCCTTCGGCTTCGGCCCGCACCGCTGCCCTGGCGCGTCCCTCGCCAGGCTGGAGGCCGAGATCGCGCTGCGGCGGCTGTTCGAGGACTTCCCCGGGCTGGCGCTGTCCTCCACCCCCGCTCCCAGAGTGCCGTCCCTGGGGATCAACGGCTATCAGCAACTGCCGGTCCTGCTGCGCTGACCGGGCCTGCCGCGCTCAGGTGTGCGCACGCCATACGAGCGTGTACCGCCAGAAGAGCCGACGGCGCAGCCGCGCGCCCGGCAGGGCGAGGTGGGCTTCCCGGACGATCTCGGGGAAGCCCATCTGCGCCGGCCGGGTCGCGGCGGTCATCGAAGGGGGCGGTGGTGCCGTACGGCCCCTGTTGCGGCTCCAGCCGACGGCGGCGTTCAGCGGCGCGGCGACGGCTCCCAGCAGATGGTCGCCGAGGGTCTGCGCCCGTGCGCACCCGACGACCACCAGCGTTCCTCCGGGAGCCAGCTGCCGCCGGAAGCGCTCAAGTGTCTCGGTGAACGGCAGATGGTGGAGGACCGCGACGCAGGTGATGACGTCGTAGGGCCCCGCGGGGAGCCTGGTCCGCGCGTCGACGACGGTGAAGGTCACCGGGGCGCTCGCCGGTGTCGACTCCCTCGCCCGCGCGGTGATGGCCGGGTCGGCGTCGATCGCCTGCACCTCGTCGGCGCGGGTCGCCAGCAGTCTGGCCAGGTCACCGCTGCCGGCACCGACGTCGAGAGCGCGGCCGAAGCGCCGTGGAAGCTGCCGCAGGATCCAGCGGTGATAGTGCGCGTTGTGGTCCCACGGGTGCGCGGCGTTGAAGCGGTCGAGCGCGTCCAGGACGCGGTTCGGCAGCGTCGTCATGCGAGTAGTCCATCATGACGGCACTGCCGAACCGTCTCCGGTCCACCCCCGTGCCTACGGCGGCCGGACCGGGCGAACGGCGACCGGGCCAGTTGGTCGCCACGGTTCAGGCCCGGGCCGGTACCTGGTCCGTCGTGGCCTGTTCACCGGCGGCCTGGTCATCGCCGGGCGTGCGCAGCGCCGGGATGAGGGCAGCGACAGCGGCGGCGACCAGGGCGACTCCGCAGCCGATCAGCAGGCCGGTGCGGAAGCCGTCGCGGGAGGCGAACTCGTGGCCGCTTATGGTGATGGTCAGTTGGGCGAGCACCACACCGATCACGGCGGAGCCGATCGTGGTGCCGAGCGAACGCATCAGCGTGTTGAACCCGTTGGCGGCCGCGGTCTCGGAGAGCGGGACCGAGCCCATGATCAAGGCGGGCATCGCGCCGTAGGCGAGGCCGACGCCGCTGTTGATGACGATGCCGACGAGCATCACCCCCCAGGCGGAGCCCATCAGCGCCAGTGAGATGCCGTATCCCGCGGAGATCACCAGCGCGCCGCAGACCAGGGCGAGTTTCGGGCCGCGCGCGTTGATCAGCTTCCCGCCGAGCGGGGAGACGATCATCATCATCACGCCGCCGGGCGCCATCCACAGACCGGCGGCCAGCATCGACTGCCCCAGCCCGTACCCGGTCGCCTCGGGGAACTGCAGCAGCTGCGGGGCGATCAGCATGAAGGCGTACATGCCGACGCCGACGAGGATCGAGGAGACATTGGTGAGCAGCACCCGCGGGCGTGCCGTGGTGCGCAGGTCGATCAGTGGATCGCGGGTGCGCAGCTCCCACAGTCCCCAGGCGGACAGGGCCACGGCTGCGACGGCGAACAGGCCGAGCGTGGTGCTCGAACTCCAGCCCCAGTCGGCGCCCTTGGAGATCGCCAGCAGCAGACTGACCAGACCGACGGCGAGCCCGAGGGCCCCCGGCGCGTCGAAGCGCTGGCCCTTGGCGCCGGCCGGGACGTCTGGGACGAGGAACCAGACCAGCGCCCCGATCATCAGTGCCAGGACCGCGGAGCCCCAGAACAGCACCCGCCAGTCGGCGTACTCGGCGACCGCGGCGGCGACCGGCAGACCTATGGCGCCGCCGATCCCCATGGAGGCGCTGACCAGGGCGATGGAGCCGCTGAGCTTCTCGGTCGGCACCACGTCGCGCAGCAGCGCGATACCCAGCGGCACCATGCCCATGCCCATGCCCTGCAGCCCCCGGCCGATGACCATCGGAACGACGGACGAGGCGAGCGCGCACACCACCGAGCCGACCACCAGCGGGACGGCACAGGCCAGCAGCACCCGGCGTTTGCCGACGAGGTCGCCGAGCCGCCCGGAGACCGGTACGCACACACCCGCGACGAGAAGCGTGACGGTGATCACCCATGCCGCGTTCGAGGGCGTGGTGTGCAGGATCCGCGGCAGTTGAGCGATCAGCGGGGTCACCAGGGTCTGCATGACCGCGGCGACGGTGCCGGCCAGCGCGAGCGTGGCGACGACGCCGCCCGGTCGTGAGGTCGGCTGGGGACCGTCCATGTCAGGACTCCTCTACGGGGTTTCGTGGCAACCGGTGCGGGACGCATGAGCGACTGGCGTCCGCAGCGGGTGTGCATCTTACACATTCTGTGTATCGACCACGCCATATGTGCCATGCATCTGCGTGATACACATGGACGCTGGAGCCGCACTCGGCCGTCCGGCGCGCAAGGACCCTGAAGGAGACACATGAACGAGACCACGCGCCAGGTGGAGTACGAGCAGATGCTGCTCGGCCGCTATCTGCACCTGCACAAATCGAAGGGGCGGCGCAAGGACAGCACGCTGGACCGCAGCGCCTACATCCTGCTCAGCCGCATCCGGATGCAGGGCCCGATGTCCATCGGCCAGCTCTGCGACGCCTTCGGTCTCGACGCCTCCACACTCAACCGCCAGACCGCGGCAGCGATGCGCGCCGGACTCATCGAGCGCATCCCCGATCCGGACGGTGGCATGGCGCGCAAGTTCCGCATCACCGCGGAAGGTGAACAGCGGCTCGACGACGAGCGCGAGGGGATCGTCCACAGCCTGGATCGCATCATGGCCGACTGGGCCGACGAGGACATCGCCGCCTTCGCCGACTACCTCAAGCGCTTCAACACCGACATCGAGCGCCTGGACGGCCGCCCCTGGCCCCGTCCGTAGCCGTCCGGACGTCACCCCGGCCGCCAGTTCCGTCCAAACCCGTGGTCAGTTCAACAGTTGAGCGGTTCAAGCCATCGCCACACCGCCCACGGCATCGCATCCTTACCCCAGGACCAAGGACACGCTCCGTCAGCGGCGGGGTCCGAACGGCGAGGAGGGAACGAGTCGATGCCCATACCGGTGTGCTCGCTGATCAACAACGAGAACCAGAAAATCGCGGCCGACGGCGCGTACCACGTGGTGCGCTTCCCGTTCGGCGGAGGCGAATCGTACGACGAAGAGGGCATGCACCAGGTACGCCAGCCGGACGGTTACGAAGTGACCAACTGGCGTGCTGACGACCGCTCCGGCTTGATCTGGCCCTCCGTCGAAGGATGGGGCGTCATCACGGCCATGATCCAGTGGGAGGACGGCAACTACAGCGAACTGCGCGACCAGCTCGTACGTGATCCGCTCGGCCTCACCGACAACCCGGTGGACACCACGGCCACGGACCACCGGCGCCCCTCCCCCGGGATGCAGTGCTTCACCAAGCACCACGAGCTCTTCGTGCACCCGGACATACCGCTGGCCGTCCGTGTCGCGCACAACGACTCCGCGTCGCGGGACCTGGTACATGCGCAGTTCAAGCTCGCCATCCACACCTGAGCCCCTCCCAGGCCCCGCTTTCCCGCCCTCACTCCGTGCCGTACGGCCGGGAAATCGATCGAGCGCGAGGCGGGTCGAAGCTACAGTGGGTGAGCCATGCGGCCCAGGTGCGCAGGCGGGGGATACTTCCACTGATAATGGGGTTGTTGCGGGTTCGAGTCCCGTCGGACGCCGAGGCGTCCGTAGCTCAAGCGGGTAGAGCGCCACGTCTCCCCCACCGCTCTTGATCTCTGGGCTCTCACATGTGCGGAGTCTCCACGGAGACGAGAAACGGGTGGGAGGTCTTCCTCCCACCCGTTTCTTTTGGTGCGCGGGCGCGGCTGCCGGGACCCGGCCCAGGCGTCCACGGTCACCCCCGATTGATCAGGATTTCCTGAATTCATGATTTGCTGTACCGTCAGTGGCGTGCTGACTGTTGCCTCCGACATCGAGGTGCTGGCCCGGTTCGGCCGCGCGCTCGCCGATCCCATCCGCTGCCGGCTCCTGCTCGCCCTGCGGGAAGCCCCCGCCTATCCGTCCGACCTCGCCGACACGCTGGGCATCTCCCGTACCAGGCTGTCGAACCACCTGGCCTGTCTGCGCGACTGCGGCCTGGTCGTCACCGCGCCCGACGGGCGCCGTACCCGCTACGAACTGGCCGACGAACGCCTCGGCCATGCCCTGGACGACCTCCGTACCGCCGTGGTGGCGGTGGAGAGCGACCGCGCGTGCGTGGACGCCGACGAGAAGGGCTGCTGCTGACCATGTCGGCGGAGACATCCCTCTCCCCCGCCCCCGCCCGCCGCGACGTACTGACCCGCCGCATACGACTGCTGGTCGGCGCGACCCTCACCTACAACGCCGTCGAGGCCGTAGTCGCCCTCACCGCCGGCGCCCTCGCCTCCTCCACCGCGCTGATCGGCTTCGGGCTGGACTCCGTGATCGAGGTCTCCTCCGCCGCGGCGGTCGCCTGGCAGTTCTCCGCACGCGAGCACGCCGTACGGGAGGCGCGGGAGAAGACCACACTGCGGATCATCGCGGTGTCGTTCTTCGCACTCGCCGCCTACGTCGGCGTCGACGCGGTACGCGCGCTGCTCGGCGGCGGGGAAGCGGAACGCTCGACGCCGGGCATCGTGCTGGCCGCACTGTCCCTGGCAGTGATGCCGTTCCTGTCCGCCGCCCAGCGCAGGACCGGACGGGAACTCGGCTCCGCCTCAGCGGTCGCGGACTCAAAACAGACCCTGCTGTGCACCTATCTGTCCGCCGTTCTGCTGGTCGGCCTGGTCCTCAACGCCACACTCGACTGGTCCTGGGCGGACCCCCTCGCGGCCCTGGCCATCGCCGCCGTCGCGGTCAAGGAGGGCCGGGACGCCTGGCAGGGCAGAGGGTGCTGCGCGGCCCCGGCCACCGCGGTGGCACCGCCCGTCGGTGCCGCGGCCACGACCGACGCCTGCGCCTGCCGTTCCGGCTGCGACTGCTGCGCCTGACCAGCTGCCCGGCTGCCCGGCTGCCCACGCCGCAACGGCCGGACCGACAACCGGAGCGCTGCCATACTGCGAGAAGGATCTTCGGGAGGAGCATTTCATGGACGAGGTGACGCTGCGGGCTCTGTACGAACGCTGGTTGAAGGAGCTGTGGAACGGGGACCTCCCCGTGGCGCGGGAGATCGTCGCCCCGGGCTTCACGATCCACCATGGGGCGATCCAGCCGGGCGGCGAGAACGAACTGAAGGGACCGGACGGGATCGCGAACATGATCTCCATGAGCCGGGAGTACTTCACCGAGCTGACCTTCGAGATCGAAGTCGGTCCCGTGACGCAGGGGGATCTCATCTGCGCCCGCTGGGTCGGTCGCGGCACCTACAAAGGCGGGTTTCCCGGAGCGACCGCCGAGCCCGGCACAAAGGTCGTCTTCCGGGGGAACGACATCCTCCAGGGCGCGGACGGCCGGTTCGTCGCGTACTGGGTGTGCTCCGACGGCCCGTATCTGTCCCAGCAACTCGGAGTCGAGTGACCTCACCCTCTCCTCGCCATAGCGGACCGGAACTGTCCCAACAGGGCTCTACTGTCGCCGCCATGAGCACTGACCAGGAGTTCGTCCCCTTCCGTATCGACATCCCGCAGGCCGACCTCGACGACCTCGCCGACCGGCTCGCTCGCACCCGCTGGCCCGCCGCACTGCCCGGGGTCGGGTGGAGCCGCGGTGTGCCGCCGGCCTATTTGCAGGAACTGGCGGCCTACTGGGCCACGCAGTACGACTGGCGGACGCAGGAGGCGCGGATGAACGCCCATCCGCAGTTCACAACGGTCGTCGAGGGGCAGCGGCTGCACTTCCTGCATGTGCGGTCCCCGCATCCGGATGCCACGCCGCTGCTCCTGCTGCACGGTTGGTGCGGTGCGTTCGCCGACTTCCTCGACGTCGTCGGCCCGCTCACGGACCCGACGGCGCACGGCGGTACGGAGGCGGACGCCTTCCACCTGGTGATCCCGTCACTGCCGGGCTTCGGTTTCTCCACACCGCTGGCCGGTCCCGGTATGGGGCCCGCCCGGATGGCCGGGGTACTGGTGCGGCTGATGGAACGGCTCGGCTATGAGCGCTACGGCGTGCAGGGCTACGACACCGGGGCCTGGGTGGCGCCCGAGGTCGGCAAGCAGGCGCCGGAGCGGGTGACCGGTGTCCATCTGAACGCTCTGATCTCCGTCCCGATCGGTGCGGAGGGCGAGCTGGACGGCCTCTCCGCGGCGGACGAGCGGCGCCGACAGCGGATGGAGAACTTCAACGACGGCTATCTGCAGTGCAACTCCAAACGCCCGCAGACCGTCGCCTACGCCCTCACCGACTCCCCCGCCGGTCAGCTCGCCTGGATGGTCGAGAAGTTCCAGGAGCTCACCGACCCGGCGGAGGGACTGCCGGAGGAGAGCATCGACCGGGACCGCTTCTTGACCACCATTTCGCTCTACTGGCTGACGGCCACGGCAGCATCGTCGGCGCAGGTCTACTACGAGGCGATCTCGGCCGCGGAGTGGGCCGACGTCGAAGAAGGCGCCTGGTCCGGCACCGACAGTGGTGCCGACAGCGGTGCCGACCCGGGAACGGACGCGCAGGAGCAGGACTGGGCGGCGGCGCAGCGCGGCACCGTACCCACCGGAGTCCTGCTCTCGGCGCACGATGTGACCGTCCGTCCGTGGGCCGAGCGGGACCACGCCATCGTGCGCTGGACCGAACTTGGGACAGGTGGCCATTTCCTCGCGCTGGAGGCTCCGGACCTACTGGTCGAGGACGTAAGGGCGTTCTTCCGCGCGCTGCGCTGACTCGGCCTGCCGGCGGCGTCACCGGGCCCGGGAGTCCGCCGCGCACGCCCCCTCGGCCAGGTGCACCAGTTCCTCGGCCGGGTCGGCGCGGAAGGCGGCGCGGGCTGCCGCTGTCTGCCGGGCGCGGGCGGGGCCGGGGAACGCCAGTTCGTGGGCGCTGCGGGCCGGTTCTCCCTTGCCCACCGCGTACCGGGAGAGCCCGGCCCGCGCCATGGCCTGCACGCCGGCCGCGGCGTGCCCCGGCAGTGGCCGGTGGCTGACGACGGGCAGCCCCGCCGCCAGAGCCTGGGCGGCGGTCTGCCCTGCCGCGTTGTCGAGCAGCACATGGACCTGCGCCATGAGCCCAGGCAGGTCGGTCACCCAGCCGAGGGGCAGCAGGCCGGGGTGGCGGGCGGCGCGGTGCCGCAGGCGTTCGTCGTTCCCGCACAGCAGGACCGGCACGCAGCCGTGCGCCGTCAGCTGCCGCGCCGTCTCCAGCAGCCGGGTGCCGACCCCCCAGGCGCCGGTGGACATCAGCACGGCGGGCCGCTCGGGGGAGACGGGGGAGGTCCGCTGCGCGGCTGCCGCCACGTGCCGGTCCAGCAGGGCCCGCCAGTGGCCGTCCACGTCGCGGGGCCGGAAGAACCGGGCGGGCACCACGGGGCCCACGGTGCGCGCGGGACCTCCGACGGTCTCCCGTACCTCCTCGGCGGCCTTCTCGGTGACACACAGATGGAGGTCGTTTCCGGGGTGCAGCCAGCCGCGGTGGACGGCGAAGTCGACCACGACGACCGCCGTGGGCACCTCCAGCGCGCCCCGCGCCCGCAGCCGCCCGGTCACCTGCGCGCCCAGATGGAAGGTGGGGACGACGACATCGGGCCGCCAGTCGGCGACGGCCCGCAGCAGCGGACGCTCGGCGAGGGCCGCCAGGGGTGCGCTGCTCGGGCGGGGGCCCGGCGCGTCGGCGGTCGCGAGGAAGCCGGCGTAGACGGCGCCGTACAGCCGGGGCACATGCCGTACGGCGGCGCGGTAGCCACTCCGCAGCGCCCCGCCTGAGCCCGCCGGCAGCAGGGTGAGCACGTCGCGGACGACGGCGGCGTGACCGCGGGCCCGCAGCCGGTGCGCCAGTTCGTGTGCGACCGCATCGTGGCCCGCGCCCATGCTGGCACTCAGCAGCAGGAAGCGGTGCGGCATGGGGCTCCAGGGTTCGTCGGTTGGCGGACCGGCGCGGCCCGGACGGCGCGGCCCGGTCGGTGCTCTCGGGCTCTGTGGGCGGCTCGGCGCTCCCGGACCCCTCGGCACATCCGTAGACCAGTGTGCTGTCCGCCCGTCAGCGGCGGCGTAGCGACACTCAGTCGGGCCGACAGGCGGCAGCGTCCCCGCTCGGCTTCCGGGTCCCGCCAGCACGGGTCGGGGGCGGCTTCCGGTCGCCTTCCGGTGTTCCTCGGAGGGGAGCCGAACAGGTGGTTCGGTCGGCCCGGGAAGGGCTCCGGGCGGGTGTGCAGCGTGGTTGCCAGCATGCTGGAGCCGGGGCCCTCTGTGCCCCGGTACACCTACCCCGGCCCCGACGCGGCCCGTACTGCTCACCGGAGGCGTCTGTGTTCGACAGGCTCGGCAGATCCGACCGCCGTCCGACGCACCCTCTGCACCGAGCCTCCGCCGTGCGCCGCCCGCACCGGAGGCAGCCGACCGGCCGGCTGTCCGTACCCGCCCATGTCCGGCCGCCGGAGCGCACCCGGGGCGATCCGCAGTCGGTGGCCGAGCAGCACGGGCACCGGCCGGTGGCGCTGGTGACGGGTGCGTCCTCCGGTATCGGCACGGCCGTCGCCGAACGGCTGGCCGACGACGGCGACTGGCGCCTGCTGCTCAACGGGCGGGACGAGGGGCGGCTGGCGCAGGTCGCGACCCGGACGGGCGGCGTGCCGTTGGCGGCCGACCTGGTCGATCCCCGGGCGCGGGTGCGGCTCGCCGAGGAGGCACTGGTGCACAGCGGTCGGGTGGACGCGCTGGTGGCCGGTGCGGGCATCGGCTGGGCCGGGCCGTTCACGGCGATGCCGCACGAGGCCATCGACGACGTGGTGGCCGTCAATCTCGACGCGACGCTGCACCTGGTGCGTCTCGTGCTGCCGGGCATGGTGGAACGGCGCTGCGGACAGGTGGTGCTGATCGGTTCCATGGCGGGCAGCGTGGGGGTGCGCGGGGAGGCGGTGTACGCGGCGACGAAGGCCGGACTCACCGCGTTCGCCGACAGCCTGCGCTACGAGCTGGCGTCGACCGGGGTGCGGGTGTCGATGGTGCTGCCGGGGGCGGTCGACACGCCGTTCTTCCAACGGCGCGGCAGTCCGTACCGCCGCGAGCGGCCCCGGCCCGTTCCGGCGGTGCAGGTGGCCGAGACGGTCTGCCGTACGCTGCGGACGGGCCGCCCGAACGCCTACGTACCGTCCTGGATGGCCATGCCCGCCTGGCTGCACGGAACGGCCCCCGGGGTGTTCCGCAGCCTGGCCCAGCGCTTCGGGTAGGCGCACACGTGCTGTGGACAGCGGTCTCGGTCCTGCTGGCGGTCTTGGCCGCGCTGGGCAACGCCGCCGCGTCGGTGCTGCAGCGGCGGGCTGCCGCCGTGGAGCGCCCCGGTCCGTCCGGGCGCCGGCTGTCGTGGCTGCCGGGGCTGCTGCGCCGTCCGATCTGGCTGTGGGGCGCGGCGACGCTGGTGCTGTCCGCGGTGTGCCAGGCGGGAGCGCTGGCGACCGGGCCACTGGCTGTGGTGCAGCCGGTGATGACGACGGAGCTGCTGTTCACCTTGATGCTGGGGGGCTTGATGTTCCGGCAGCGCCCCGGGCGGCGGGCGTGGGCGGCGTTCGGGGCGATGGTGGTGGGACTGGCGGCGCTGCTGTGGCTGGTCTGGCCGTCGGGCGGGTCGGCCTCCGTGCCCCCGGGCCGCTGGCTGGTGGCGGCCCCGTTGATGGCCGGGCTGGTGGTGGTGCTGGTCGTGGTGGCCTTCCGGTTGCCGTCGGCGCCCCGGGCCACCGTGCTGGGCTCGGCCACAGCCGTACTGTTCGGGGTGACGGCCGCGCTGATGAAGGACGCGATCTCGCACCTGGCCGACGACGGGCTGGTCGCGCTGCTGACCGCGTGGCAGACCTACGGGGTGGCCGTCGCCGGGGTGGCGGGGTTCCTGATGCTGCAACTGACGCTGCACGCGGGCACGCTGGTGGCCTCCCAGCCCGCGCTCACGCTGGGCGACGCGTTCTTGAGCGTGGTGCTGGGCGCGGCGCTGTTCGACGAACGGCTGTCGCTGGGCTGGCGGGTGGCGCCGGAGGTGGTCGCCCTGGCGCTGATCAGCGTGGGCAGCGTACAGCTGGCCAGGACCCCGGCGGTGTCGGGCGCCTCCGAGGAGGAGATCTGGTGAGCCGGCCGCGCCCCCTGACAGCCCTGGCGACCGTGCCGGCGGCCGTCGCCGCCGCACACATCCTCCCGGCCGCGACCTCGCTGCCGGCCGTACGGGCCGTGCTGCGCCCCTCACTGGACGGGCGCGGCAGCGCCGACCACATCGCCCTGACGTTCGACGACGGGCCCGACACCCGTTCCACCCCGCACTTCCTGCGGGAGCTGGACCGGCTGGGCGTGCGCGCCACCTTCTTCCTGCAGGGCGCGGCGGCACGGCGCCACCCCGCTCTCGTACGGCGGATGGCCGCCGAGGGGCACGAACTGGCCGTGCACTGCTGGGAGCACCAGCCGCCGTGGCTGCCCCGCCCGCTCGCCGACCGCGCGGACCTGGAGCGCGCCATGACGGCGGTACGCGAGAGCGCGGGCTCGGAACCGCGCTGGTACCGACCGCCGTACGGGGTGCTCACCGCGACCCGGTGGTGGGCCGCGCGGCGGCTGGGGCTGCAGCCGGTGCTGTGGACCGCTTGGGGCCGCGACTGGCAGCCGGACACCGATCCGGACGGCGTGCTCTCCCAGCTGCGCGACCGGCTGACGGGCGGGGCGACCGTCCTCCTGCACGACAGCGACCGCAACAGTGCTCCCTTTTCCTGGCGGGTGACGCTGGCGGCGCTCCCCCGCCTGGTCGACCGCTGCCGCGCCGCGGGGTGGACGGTGGGGCCGCTGGCGGAGCATGGCATGCCGACGGTGGGGCGCGGCCACGCGGCCCGTAGCGGCAGCCGGTGACAGGTCAGCGGTCCTGGTGGGCCGCCAGCGTGTGCATCAGGTCGGCGGTCGCCGGGTAGAGCGCGCGGTAGAGGCCGTACAACTCCTCGTAGCGGGCCGCGGTCCCCGGGCGCGGGGTGACGATCTCCCGGACGGGGTTCCACTCGTCGATGGAGGCGTCGGTCACCAGTTGCGCGGCCAGCAGCGCACCGCCGTAGCCGGCGCCGATGGTGGTGGTGCGCAGCTCCTGGGGCCTGCCGGTGACATCGGAGACGATCCGTGTCCACAGCCCGCCCTGGGTGCCGCCGCCGACGGCGACGACCCTGCGGATGTCGCCGCCCGCCTTCTCCAGGGCCTCGATGTTGTGCCGCACGGCGTAGGCGGTGGCCTCAAGGGCGGCACGGTAGAGATCGCCGCGGGTGTGGGAGAGGGTCAGGCCCGCGATGACACCGCGGGCCTGCGGGTCGAGCAGTGGCGTCCGCTCCCCCGCGAAGTACGGCAGCATCAGCAGGCCGTTGGCGCCGGGCCCGGAGTCCTCGGCGAGCTGGAGGAGTTCGGGGTACCCGGGGTTGCCGAACAGTTCCCGCAGCCAGCCGGTGACCGCGCCGGAGGTGGCCATGCCCCCGGCGAGGTTGCGGGTGTCGGGAAGGGCGCCGACGGTGCTCCACAGCGCGGAGTCGGTGAGCAGGCCGGGCACGGTGTGGATCAGGAACATCGTCGTGCCGTACATCAGCATGAGGTCGCCGGGCTGGTGCGCGCCCACGCTCAGCGCCTCCGCCCAGGCGTCGATGGTGCCGGTGATGACCGGAATCCCCTGGGGCAGTCCGGTTCTGCGCGCGGCCTCCGCGGTGACGGTCCCGGCGGCCTCGCCGGACCAGCGCAGCGGCGGGAGTTCGATACCGGGGGCGATACGGTCGGCCCACGGGGCGTACCACCGGCGGGCGACGGTGTCGTAGAGCGGGGTGGTCTGGCTCGCGGAGTGGTGGTCCAGCACATAGGCGCCGGTCAGCTTGCGCACGAGCCAGGAGCTGGGCATGTAGAGCCGACGGGCACGGGCGAACAGCTCCGGCTCCTCGTCCGCCACCCAGGCGATCTTCGCTCCGGCGGCCTGGCTGCTCAGGTCCGAACCGCAGCGCCGCCGGATCTCCTCGACGCCCAACTCCGCGCCGAGCCGGGCGATCTGGTCGACCGCGCGGGTGTCGACGCCGTACAGCACCGCCGGGCGCAGCGGCACGTCGTCCGCGTCGGTGAGCAGGACGCAGGGGCCCATGCCGCTGACCCCGACGGCGACGACCTCGGCGTCGGTTCCGGTGGTCAGTTCGCGGGAGAGGGCGACCAGTTCGTCCCACCAGATGTCGGCGTCCATCTCCACATGTCCGGGAGCGGGCCGGTCGACGGAGTGCTCGCGTACGGCCGAGCGCAGCAGTGTGCCGTCCAGACCGACCAGGACGCCTTTGCTGCTGGAGGTGCCGATGTCCACACCCAGGACTGCGTTGAGGGCCATGGCGGCAGGCTTCCAGGAATTGTTTGCAGCCGTCAACGACTCCCTTGCTCTCGTCGACCGGGCGTGGAGCACCATACCCGGTCACCAAGTGTCACCATATGCCTAGTTTTTCAGGCAGATCGTAGGGGAGGCAGGAGGCGGAGCTCCACGCCATGGACTCCGTAGCCGACCCAAGGAGCAGTGCATGACGCCGACCCGTGCCCGGACCCCCCGGGCCACCGCCACCAGGTTCGCCGCCGCCGCTTTCGCGGGGCTGATCCTGCTGTGCCTCCCGGCGGGCGCCACCGCGGCGGCCGCGGGCGCCGCCACCCCGCCCGGCCTGAGCTGCCACACCGGCAAGCACCACAACGACCCCTACACCGGCTTCGCCCTGTGCAAGAACAACGGCAGGGCGACACAGACCTTCTGGGTGCACCTGGTGTGCGGCTGGGCGCCGGACGTCGACGGCAACCGCGTGACACTGCGCCCCGGGCAGTCGGGCCAGTCCACCGCGCACTGCGGTGCGCTCGGCACCGGCATCGGGAAGATCGAGGTGCGGCCGTAGGAGCGGCGGGACGGGCGTGAGCGTCGGGGGCCGGGAACCAGGCGCAGTCCCGGTGCCGGGGGGACGCGGACGAGCCGCGGGGCGCGCCCTAGTCGCAGCCGCGACGCCCAGCGCTCCTCGCCGACTGCTGCGCCAACGCCGCGAAGCGGGCGGCCAGTCGCTGCCACACCGGAGTGGCGGTGGCGCCGTCCTCGGTCGCCCGGCGGAGGAGTTCCGCCCGGTCGAGGCCGTGTTCGGCCAGGCGTCGCGGGTCCCAGGTGCGGATCCGGTCCGGGTCGGTCTCCGGGTGGAACTGCACACCCCATGCCCGCTCGCCGACCCGGAACGCCTGGTAGGGGCAGTGCTCGCTCTCGGCCAGCCAGACGGCGCCGGGCGGCAGCGCGGTGATGGCGTCCACATGCCGTTCGATGGCCGTCACCCGTGCGGGCAGGCCGTGGAAGAGGGGATCGCTTCCCGCCACCGGCCGCAGGGTGAGCGGGGTGCTGCCGATCTCCGGCTCACCGTGCTGTGCCGCGACCTGTCCCCCGGCCACGTGCGCCAGCAGCTGGCCGCCGAGGCAGATCCCGAGGAACGGTGTGCCCGCTTCGAGCGCCTGCGCCGCCAGGGCTCGGGTGGGCGCGAGCCACGGAGCGCGCGAGTCGTCGTCGGGCATGAAGCCGCCGCCCAGCACGACGAGGGCGTCCTGTGTCAGCCGGGACGGCAGCGGGCCGCCCTCGTACGCCCGGACGATCTCCACCGCGACCCCGGCCTCCGCCAGCCAGTCGCCGAAGCGCCCCGGCCCTCCCCGGGCCGTGTTCTGCACCACCAGGGCTTTCGCCGCCACCCGCACCAGCCTTCCCGCCCGGCCTGCGCCGGCCTTGTCGTACCCGCGCTGCCACCGGTCCGCCGCCCGCGTGCTGCCGGTGCCTCGCGGGTGTCCACGTTCGGTGCGTCCATCGTTGCTCATGGTGGCACGGTGCGTACGGCTTCCGACCGCGACTCTTCGTGATCGAGGGGACCCATCGAGGGGGTACGGGCCTCTTCCGGCGCTTCGGCGGGACCGGAAGAGGCCGTGTCGGAGGGCTGGAATGGCCCTGACTGGTCACCTGCCGTAGGGGTACCCGGAGAGCCCCAACAGTAGGAAAGGGAGGAATCATGGGGCTCGCTCACCGGAAGAGCTTCCGACTGCTGCCGGGAGTACGGATGAACGTCCGCCGCCGGTCGGTGTCCTTCGTCACGGGTGACCGCCACAGCCCACGCCGGTCGCGCAGGTCGCTGGGGCGGCGCACCTCGCTGCTGCAACTGCCCGGTTCGCTCGGTCGCCGGCGCTCCACCCGACGCCTGGGCCGCAGCCGCACGATCCGCCACTGACCACCGCAGCGGGCGATGCCGAGGGCCGGACGGGCTGTTCGCACCCGTCCGGCCCTCGGTGCGGCTGAGCCGATCCGCTCAGCCGCTCGACGCGTCACCGCGTCGGCCGCGTCAGATACGGCCGTCGGTCAGTCGCGTCAGGGGTCCGGCGCTTCTGCGGGCGCTCCTGCGCCCCAGCGCGAACGCTCCCGCCACCAGGACCAGCAGGCCGCCTGCCGCCCCGGCGGTGATCTTCTTGCGCTCCTTGACGGCGGTGACACCCACCGTGGCCGCCGTACCGGCCTTGGACCCCACGGACACCAGCGTGTCCTTGGCAGCCTCTCCCTTCTTCTTGGCGGCCTCGCCGGCCGAGTTCGCGGCCTCGCCCGCCTTGGCGGCGGTCCTGGAGGCCGCGGCCGTGGTCTCGGACGCGGCCTTGGTGGCGCGCTGGGCGCCGCCCTTGGCCGCGTTCGAGGTCACGGTTGCCGCCTTGCTGTTCGCACTGCTTCCCTTGGAATTCTTCACCGGGTCAGCCATACGGCAGCGGGTAACCGGGCGTCGTCTTCTCAAACGGCAACGGACAAAGAGGCGTTCGACCGTCGGCCGCCGTAGCTGCCGTCAGCCGCCGTACATACCGCGGAAGAGCAGCACGCCGAGCACCATGCCCAGTACCAGCCCGGCTATGGACACCCCGATCGCGACCGGCGCCAGCCGTTCCTGTTTGGACTTGGCGATGACACCGCAGACGATCCCCGCGATGCCGAAACCGGGTGGGCAGAAGATGAAGGCGACGGCACCGAGCACGATGCCGACGATGCTCAGCGTGTTGGAGTCGTTCCCGGGCGGCGGTCCTGGCTGGTACGGCGGGCCTGACTGATAGGGCGGTCCGGAGTAAGACACAGCTCCCCCTCCAACGTCGATGACGGCCACCCTAGGGAGTGACCGCACCCCTGAACAGCCCGGGTGCGGTCGGTCGTGCTGTCAGGCGGGTCTCACGGTGGACTCGGCGGAGCCGGCCGTCGAGGAGGTCGAGGAGTAGGAGGAGCCCTCCACGGCGGCGACAAAGCCCTTGAGCCCTTTGAGCAGTGCCTCGCGCTCGCGGGACGGCATGGCGGTCAGGATTTCCAGGAGAGCCTCCTCGCGCTGCTCCCGCATGTCCCGCAAGTACGCGCGGCCCCGCCGGGTCAGCCGCAGTTCCAGCTCCCGCCTGCTGGTGGGGCTCGGCAAGCGCTCCACGAATCCGATCGCCTCCAGCCGGTCGCAGAGCCTGCTGACCGACGACGGCGCCGAGCCCAGGGCCTCCCCCAATGCCCGCAGATTCATGCCCTCGTCACGGTCGACGCAGTACATGACGCGCAGCTGTGAGGGAGAGACCGGTGCGGTGGAGGCGGCGTTCCGGCCGCGCTCCCACAGCACTTCGAGCAGTTCGATGACCTCACCTGCCCGTTGTGTGGCGTCACGGGCGTTACGTCCGGTAGGTGAGGGGTTCACGCCCATACCAGTACCACTCCATATCGGCGGCACGAACGGGCCGACCGGGCCCCGCGCCTGCTTCTCCTCGGTGTTCCACTCGGCGGGGCGCGTCGGCGCCGGGGAAGCCGGGCGCTCCGCAACGTTCGGGCCGGCGCCGAGAGGGGGGCGGGAACGGCTTTTCACCGGCTCGATGCGGCGCCCAGCATCGCCAAGCCTATCCCTGAGCACCCCGTATGCCCGATCAGACACATGTCATGCCCGCTGCGACCAAGGTTCACGCAGCGTGCAGGAAGAGCGTCGCCGAACAGGGCGCGCACCACCGCGAGTGCGGCGCGCGAGCGGGCATGCGACAGCACTGCCCGCGTCATGTGTGCAGAAGACGTACGGGGCGCGAGAGTGCTCCTGGGGCTTGTCGTCCCTGTCACCCCCGCGGTTTCCGGTCGCTAGGATCCGGGGCAGGTGTCCGGGCGCGGGGCCCGGGGAGTGCGGGTTGGGGTGGATATGGTCGCTGGCCGAGTCGTCCGGTTCGACGGTGCGCGGGGGTACGGGTTCATCGCCCCGGACCACGGGGGCGAAGATGTGTTTCTGCACGCGAACGATCTGATGATGCCGGAGTCGTTCGTCCACACCGGCGTGGCGGTCGAGTTCGAGATCGAGGACGGGGACCGGGGTTTGAAAGCCTCTGCCGTCCGGCTGCTCGAACGTCCCGATTCCCCGTCGTTCGAGCCGCCGACCGCTGCCGGGAGCCACCCCCCGCACCGTCCCGTGGCGCCCCGCGCTTCGGACGACGGCGACGATCCGATGTGCGATGTGCTCAGCGTCGCGGAGTACACCAGGGCGGTGACGGAGCTGCTGCTGGAGGCCGCGCCCGGGCTGACCGGGGCGCAGATCCTGGACATCCGCCGACGACTGGTGCAGTTCGGCGAGAGCCACGGCTGGACGGAGGACTGACCGCCGGAGGCGGGAAGGCGCCGACACGCTCGGCGACAGCTCGCTGCCG
>NZ_JAGPXJ010000102.1:0-22063 GCF_018070605.1 Streptomyces sp. B15 | reverse complement strand
TCGAGCACCTGCTCGAAGGCGTCCAGGTCGCTGGCGAGCACCGGAGCTCCGGCGGACATGGCCTCCACCAGGATGATCCCGAAGGACTCGCCGCCCGTGTTGGGCGCCACGTAGAGGTCCACACTGCGCAGCAGCCGGGCCTTGTCCTCGTCGCTGACCATGCCGAGGAACTCGACACTCTCCCGCAGCGCGCGCGGGAGCTGGGCGACCGCCTCCTGCTCGTCCCCCCGCCCCGCGACCAGCAGCCGGGTGCCCGGTGCCGCCTCCAGGATGGCGGGCAGCGCCTTCATCAGCACCGGCAGCCCCTTGCGGGGCTCGTCGATCCGGCCGATGAACCCGATCGTGCGACCGTCCGGCCCGCCCTGCCATTCCTGTTTGGGCTCGGCGTCGGCGAAGAAGCCGACGTCGACCCCGTTGGGGATGGTGACCGCGTCACCGCCCAGGTGCTCGACCAGGGTGCGGCGCGCGTACTCGCTCACCGCGATCCGGGCACTGATCTTCTCCAGCGCGGGCTGCAGGATCGGATAGGCCGCGATCATCGCCCGGGAGCGCGGATTGGACGTGTGGAACGTGGCGACGATGGGCCCCTGCGCCGCCCAGCACGCCAGCAGCGCCAGCGAGGGGGTGGCCGGCTCGTGGATGTGCAGCACATCGAAGTCGCCCTCGTGCACCCACCGGCGCACCCGGGCCGCGGACAGGAAGCCGAAGTTCAGCCGCGCCACCGAACCGTTGTACGGCACCGGCACGGCGCGCCCCGCCGAGACGACGTAGGAGGGCAGCGGCGTCTCGTCGTCCGAGGGCGCCAGCACGGAAACCTCGTGGCCCAGCCGGATCAGATGCTCGGCCAGGTCGCGGACGTGGAACTGGACGCCGCCGGGCACGTCCCACGAGTAGGGGCAGACGACGCCGATCCTCATCCTGTTCCCCGCTCACCCGCGGCCGGGGCCGGGCCCGCGGCCTCCCCCGGTGTCCTCCCGGGCCCCGGCTCCAGGTCGGCGAGCCAGAAGCGCTGGAGCATGTGCCAGTCCTGCGGATGGTCGGCGATGCCCGCGGCGAAGATGTCGGCGAGGGCCTGCGTCATGACCGCGGTCCGCTCCCGGCGCCCCTCGAGCTGCGGCACGGGGACCGGCTCGTGGACCCTGGCCTTCATCCGCGGCGGCGCCTCGTACCAGAGCGTCACGGGCAGCAGCAGGGCGCCGGTCTGCTGGGCCAGCAGCGCCGGGCCCGCGGGCATCCGGGTGGCCTCGCCGAAGAACTCGACCTCGATCCCGCTCGCGGACAGATCACGGTCGGCGACCAGGCAGACGAAGCCGCCCGCGCGCAGCCTGCGCGCCAGCTTGCCGAGCGCGGAGGCGCCACCGTGCGGCAGCACCTCCATGCCCAGGCTCTCCCGATAGGCGACGAACCGGTCGTAGAGGCTCTCCGGCTTGAGGCGTTCGGCGACCGTGGTGAACGGCTGCCGTGTCGCGGCCACTGCCCAGGCGCCGGCCAGGTCCCAGTTGGCCATGTGCGGCAACGCCAGTATGACGCCGCGCCCGGAGGCGAGCCCGTCGGTGAGCCGGTGCACGTTCTCCACGTCGACGCAGTCCAGGACGTGCTGCTCGCTGTAGGAGGGCAGCCGGAAGGACTCCATCCAGTAGCGCAGGTACGAGCGCATGCCCGCCTGCGAGAGCTGCCGCAGACGGGCGGGCGAGGCGTCCGGCACCACCCGGGCCAGGTTGGCCTCCAGCCGTGTGACGCCCTTGCCGCGGCGCCGCCACACCGTGTCGGCGAGCTGCCGGCCGAGCGCCGCGGCCGCGGGCTCGGGCAGCTTCTTGACCCCCGCCCAGCCCAGCCCGTAGAGCGAGTCGGTGAGCCGGTCGCGCAGCGCGCTCAAGCGGTCCTCCCCTTCTCCTCCGCCTCGTCCCCCGCCGCGGCCTGCTGCTCCTCGGCGGCAGCCCGGTTCTGCTCCGCCTCGTCCACCTCCGCGGCCTCACGGCGTACCGTCACCACCCGCTGACCGAGGGTGACGGCACTGCCGACCGCGACCACCCACAGGGCGATCGGCAGCAGCACGCCGATGTGGGGGACGCCGAACGTGGCCTCGAAGCCTGAGAGGCCCGCGAGCACCAGGGTGATCACCAGCCGCTCGGACCGCTCGACGAGGCCGTTCACATCGACCGGCAGTCCGATGCTCTCGCCGCGCGCCTTGGTGTACGAGACGACCTGCCCGCTGGAGAGGCAGAACAGCGTCACCGCGCACAGCACCAGGTCGTCACCGCGCCCCGCGTACCACAGCGCGATACCGCCGAAGACCGCCGCGTCCGCCACCCGGTCGAGCGTGGAGTCGAGGAAGGCCCCCCAGCGGCTGGAGCGGCCCAGCTGCCGCGCCATGTTGCCGTCCACCATGTCCGAGAAGACGAACAGTGTGATGACGACAGTGCCCCAGAAGAACTCCCCGATCGGGTAGAAGATCAAGGCTCCGGCCGTCACTCCGAGGGTGCCGACCAGGGTGACGGCATCGGGACTCACGCCCCGGCGCAGCAGCAACGCGGCAAAGGGGGTGAGGACACGCGTGAAGAACGCACGCGCGTACTTGTTCAGCATGACCGTCCCTGGTACGTCGAGGGCGAGCCGGATGACGGTGTGGCCACCGGGTGGCCCATCGTAGTCACGCGCCGGAAGCACTCGGCGCACACGGTCGGGTAGCGCCGTGTGCCACGTATGGACGCCTGTCGGCAGCGGTGTAAAGCTCGGAAGAACCGTGGTCTTCGCGACCGCTCGGCCCCTCCAGCGTGCTCCAGCAGGTGACAACCGGAAGGCGGGACACATGGCCGACAAAGCGAACGCACACCCCGGAGCCGCCGGCAGGGCAGCAGCGGCCGACCATCCCGCCGCGATACGCAACGTGGTACTGGTCGGCCACAGCCAAGCCGGCAAGACGACTCTGGTCGAATCCCTCGCCCTCGCCTCGGGCGCGATCAACCGGCCCGGCAGGGTGGAGGACGGCACCTCGCTCTCCGACCACGACGAGATCGAGCACCGGCAGCAGCGCTCCGTCCAGCTCTCCCTGGTGACCGTCGCCTGGAACGGCATCCGGATCAACCTCCTCGACACCCCCGGCTACGCGGACTTCGTCGGCGAGCTGCGGGCCGGGCTGCGGGCCGCGGACGCCGCCCTCTTCGTCGTCTCGGCCGCCGACGGCGTGGACGGGGCCACCCGACTGGTGTGGCAGGAGTGCGCGGCCGTCGGAATGCCCCGCGCCATCGTCGTCACCCACCTCGACGCCGCACGCGGCGATTTCGACGAGATGACGACCGTCTGCCGGCAGGTGCTCGGAGACGACGACCCGGACACGGTCGTCCCCCTCTACCTGCCCGCACTCGGCGAACGCCGCTCCGACGGCACGGCGCCGGTCACCGGCCTGATCGGGCTGCTCACCCAGCGCCTCTTCGACTACGGGAACGGCCGGCGCACCGAACGCGACCCGGACGAGGGACATCTGCCGCTCGTCACGGAGGCCAGAAACCGGCTGATCGAGGGCATCATCGCGCAGAGCGAGGACGAGTCGCTGATGGACCGCTACCTCGGCGGCGAGGACTGCGACGTCAAGACACTCATCGAGGACCTGGAGAAGGCCGTCGCCCGCGGCTCCTTCCACCCCGTGCTGGCCGCCGCACCCCCCGCCGACGGCGCCAAGCAGGGTCTGGGCACCATCGAACTGCTGGAACTGATCACCGGCGGATTCCCGACGCCCGAGGAGCACGGGATACCCGCCGTCACCACCCCGGACGGCAAGCCGCGCCCCGTCCTCGAGTGCGATCCGGCCGGACCGCTGGCCGCCGAGGTCGTCAAGACCTCCTCCGACCCGTACGTCGGCCGGATCTCCCTGGTCCGCGTCTTCTCCGGCACGCTGCGCCCCGACGAGACCGTGCACGTCTCCGGGCACGGGCTGGCCGACCAGGGCCACGAGGACCGCGCCCTTCACGAAGCAGACGAGCGGATCGGCGCCCTGTCCGCGCCCTTCGGCAAGCACCAGCGCCCCTTGGACGCGGCCATCGCCGGAGACCTGGCATGCGTGGCCAAACTCGGCCGGGCCGAGACCGGCGACACCCTCTCCGCCAAGGACAATCCGCTGCTGGTGGCACCCTGGGCGATGCCCGATCCGCTGCTGCCCGTCGCCATCGAGGCGCACAGCAAGGCCGACGAGGACAAGCTCTCCCAGGGCCTCGCCCGGCTGGTCGCCGAGGACCCGACGATGCGGCTGGAGCAGAACCCGGACACCCACCAACTCGTGCTGTGGTGCATGGGCGAGGCCCACCGGGACGTCGCACTGGAACGGTTGCGGGCGCGCTACGGCGTGCAGGTGGACACCGTCGAGCACAAGGTGTCGCTGCGGGAGACCTTCGCCTCGTCCGCGAGTGGGCGCGGACGGCACGTCAAACAGTCCGGCGGGCACGGTCAGTACGCCATCTGCGACATCACCGTAGAACCCCTGCCGGGCGGGTCCGGCATCGAATTCGTCGACAAGGTGGTGGGCGGCGCGGTGCCCCGCCAATTCATCCCTTCGGTGGAGAAGGGCGTCCGTGCCCAGGCGGCCAAGGGCGTGGCCGCCGGCCACCCGCTGGTGGACGTGCGCATCACACTCGTCGACGGCAAGGCGCACTCCGTCGACTCCTCCGACGCGGCCTTCCAGACAGCGGGCGCACTCGCCCTGCGCGAGTGCGCGGCCCAGGCCAGGATCCACCTGCTGGAACCGGTCGCCGAGGTGGAGGTCCAGGTCCCGGACGAGTACGTGGGCGCCGTGATGAGCGATCTGTCCTCCCGGCGCGGCCGGGTGCTGGGCACCGAGCAGGCCGGGCCGGGCAGCACGATCGTGCGCGCCTCGGTGCCCGAGATCGAGATCAGCAGGTACGCGATCGACCTGCGGTCGATGTCGCACGGCACGGGTCGCTTCTCGCGTGCGTACGCCCGCCACGAGCCGATGCCCCAGCAGCAGGCGGCGCGCATCCTGGAGGTCTCGAACTAGAGCCTGCCCCGCACGGGGGTGTGCGCCCCCCGGGCGGGGAACTGCTCCCCCAGCCTTCGGCCGGGAGGTGCCCCCACAGCCACGGACGGACCGCGGACGGCGGTTGACGGGCAGGGGCAGACGGTTCGCATTCGCTGAGGCAAGATGTGTGCGGACCACGGCAGTTGGGCAGCCGTCTGTCGTGGTCGGCGGCACCTCACCGGTCCTGCGCCGGAGTCGGCACCGGGTGCCGCGAGCCAGATCCGAACGGAGTGGGGGCCCAGTGGCCGGATTCGACGATCTCAGCAGCCAGCCCGATGTGGCAGCCGAGTTCACCCCGGGCGCCCAGGTGCCCATCTCGGGGGCGGGCGGCCAGACGGCGGCGACCCAGGCGCTGGCCTCGGCCGCCTATCGGGACGACGAGGTCGAGAAGCTCGTCGCGGCCAACCCCGAGGCCAGTTTCAAAAAGCCCCGGCTCTCCTTGTTCGAACCCAACCTGGGCGAAGCGTTCTCCCGGGCCGTGCAGACCCGGCTGCTCGGCGGCGCGCGCAAGCCGCTCATCCAGTCCTTCGGCATCGAGCCCCAGTCCGTGGTCGAGCACTGCCTGGCCGCCACCCGGGTGCGCAAGCAGCGCGATGCGCGACTGACCATGGTGATGGCCCTCTTCGGACTGCTGTTCCTGCCCGGCGTGCTGCTGTGGCTGCTCGCCTTCCAGCTGCGCCGCATGATCGCCGGGTCCAAGGACAAGCGCGCCGGCGCCATCGGCATGGTGGTGCTGGTCGCCGTGGGCGCACTGGTCGTCCTGTTCGCGATCAAGCTGCCGGTCAGCGGCTTCTGGGGCATCTATCTGCGGGCCATGCTGGTCGCGCCGATCATCGGCGGGGTGTGGGCCAAACAGATCTGCGAGCGGTACGCCAAGGACTTGCGCAGCCGGTGGCAGAGCCTGCTGGGCGGCGCGGGGGTCGGCGCCAAGATCCCCGAAGCCGTTCCCCAGGACCCCGGCGACGCGGGCGCCGAACGCATCCGGCTCGGGCTGGCCAAGGTCGCCGCCGAACAGGCCAGCAACCTGGTCTACTACGCGGGCCCCAAGGGGATACTTGGCATGGGCACCCGCTGGGGCAGCTGGCAGCTCGCCGAAGAGCTGACCCCGGCGCGCGAGGGCGAGGAGATCAATCCGTTCCGCAGCTGGGACGTCGTCCGCTCCATCCACGATCAGCTCCGCCTGCTGGAGCGCGGCCCGCTGCACACCGGTGGCTTCCCCACTCCCTCGATACGGCACTGGGTCGTCTCCCCCATCGCCGAGGGTGCCAAGGAGGTCAAGCGCCCCGACGGCCAGGAGGTCGAGGGCTACCGCATCAAGGACTTCGAGATACAGCGCATCTGCAACGAGCAGCAGTTCGGCGCCGGCAACCGGCACTATCTGGGCGTCCAGTTCGTGCTCTGGGACGGCCAGTTGGTGATCACCCTGCTGATCTCCGTCACCGTGCTGCACCACACACTGCGCATCGAGGTCACCGGGCACGCCCTCGGTCCCGTCGACGGGCTGTTCACCAGCGGCCCGAAGGCCAAGACCAAGGAGGTCGCCAAGAGCGTCAAGTTCTGGGAGACGCGCACGGTCAAGCTGCCGCTGGTGGAGACCAAGGAGGTCGTACGCCTCGCCGCCCGCGCCCCGCTGACCTGGTTCCCTCCCGTGCTGGACTTCCTCGGCGGCAAGCTCTCGCTGCCCGAGCCGTTCGGCCTGCGGCACGCCTGGGCGAAGAAGCCCTGGCGGCACCGGTTCATGGCGGACGACGCGATGCGCGCGGCGACACCCGTACTGCGCGTCGTGCACGCGGCCGCCATCAAGGTGCTGGAGGAGAACGGCTGCAACGTCGAGAAGTTCGGCAGCCGCTCGCTCAACCTCAGCGCCGCCGTCCAGGACGCCAAGCCCTTCAAGGCGGACGTCTACGACGCCTGAGGGGTCACCACGCCTCGGCGAGCATCGCGCGGGTGTCGGCGAGGAGCTGCGGCAGCACCCGCGTATGGCCGACCACCGGCATGAAGTTGGTGTCGCCGCCCCAGCGGGGCACCACGTGCTGGTGCAGATGGGCGGCGATACCGGCCCCGGCGACCGAGCCCTGGTTCATCCCGATGTTGAAGCCATGGGCTCCGGAGACGCGGCGCAGCACCGTCATCGCGTGCTTGGTGAACTCCGCCAGCTCCAGCGTCTCGGCGTCGTCCAGCTCGGTGTAGTCCGCGATGTGCCGGAAGGGGACGGTCATGAGGTGGCCGCCGTTGTACGGGTAGAGGTTGAGCACCGCGTAGACGTACTCGCCGCGGGCGATGATCAGGCCGTCCGCGTCGGACTTCTCCGGGATGGTGCAGAACGGGCAGCCGTCCTCGGCACCGGGGCCGCTCGGCTTGTTCTCGCCCTGGATGTAGGCCATCCGGTGGGGCGTCCACAGGCGCTGGAACTGGTCCGGCGCCCCCACTCCGATCTGCTGCTCCGGCTCGCTCGTCATGCCGGCCAGCTTATGCGCCGCACGGCGCCGGACACGAGCAGGGGCGGCCCCTCGACGGGACCGCCCCTCCCCTTCGGCGCTGTGCGCTCACACCTGGATGCGGCGCTCCACGGCGTCGAGGATCTCCGCGATGGCTTCGTCACGCGGGATGCCGTTCTTCTGCGACCCGTCCCGGTAGCGGAACGAGACCGCGCCGTTGGCGATGTCCTCGTCGCCCGCGATCACCATGAACGGGGTCTTCGCCTTCTGCGCGTTGCGGATCTTCTTCTGCATCCGGTCCGACGAGGAGTCGACCTCCATCCGCAGCCCCTTGGCCTTCGCGGCGGCGGCGAACTCCGTCAGGTACGGAACGTGGTCGTCGCCGATCGGGATGCCGACCGCCTGCACCGGGGCGAGCCACGCCGGGAAGGCGCCCGCGTAGTGCTCCAGCAGGACGGCGAAGAACCGCTCGATGGAGCCGAAGAGGGCACGGTGGATCATCACGGGCTGCTGGCGCGAGCCGTCGGCCGCGGTGTACTCCAGCCCGAAGCGGGCGGGCTGCTGGAAGTCGACCTGGATGGTGGACATCTGCCAGGTGCGGCCGATGGCGTCCCGGGCCTGGACGGAGATCTTCGGCCCGTAGAAGGCGGCGCCGCCCGGGTCCATGACCAGTTCCAGGCCCTGCTTCCCGGCGGCCTGCCGCAGTGCCTCGGTGGCCTCCTCCCACTCCTCGTCGGTGCCCATGAACTTGTCCGACTCGGGGTCGCGGGTGGACAGCTCCAGGTAGAAGTCGCTCAGACCGTAGTCGCGGAGCAGGTTGAGGACGAAGGTGAGCAGATTGTCCAGCTCATCCGGCATCTGCTCCTTGGTGCAGTAGATGTGCGAGTCGTCCTGGGTGAAGCCGCGGGCGCGGGTGAGTCCGTGGACGACGCCGGACTTCTCGTACCGGTAGACCGTGCCGAACTCGAACAACCGCAGCGGCAGCTCGCGGTAGGAGCGTCCCCGCGCACGGAAGATCAGATTGTGCATCGGGCAGTTCATCGCCTTGAGGCGGTAGTTCTGCTCGTCGAACTCCAGCGGCGGGAACATGCCCTCCGCGTAGTGCGGCAGGTGCCCGGAGATCTCGAAGAGCCGCTCCTTGGTGATGTGCGGCGTGTTGACGAAGTCGTAGCCGGACTCCTCGTGCCGCCGGCGCGAGTAGTCCTCCATCACCTTGCGGACGACACCGCCCTTGGGGTGGAAGACGGCGAGGCCGGAGCCCAGTTCCTCGGGGATGGAGAAGAGATCCAGTTCGGTGCCGAGCTTGCGGTGATCGCGCTTCTCGGCCTCGGCGAGGAATTCCAGGTACTGCTTGAGCTCGTCCTTGGTCGGCCATGCGGTGCCGTAGATGCGCTGGAGCTGCGGGTTCTTCTCACTGCCGCGCCAGTAGGCGGCGGCCGAGCGCATCAGCTTGAAGGCGGGGATCAGCCGGGTGGTGGGCAGGTGCGGGCCCCGGCACAGGTCCTTCCAGCACAGCTCGCCGCTCTTGGCGTCGAGGTTGTCGTAGATCGTCAGCTCGCCGGAGCCGACCTCGGCCGAGGCGCCTTCGGCGGCGTCCGCCGCGCTGCCCTTGAGGCCGATCAGCTCCAGCTTGTACGGCTCGTCCGCCAGCTCCTCGCGGGCGGCCTCGTCGGTGGTGACGCGGCGGGAGAAGCGCTGGCCCTGCTTCTGGATCTGCTGCATCTTCTTCTCGATGCGCTTGAGATCGTCGGGGGTGAAGGGCTCCGCGACGTCGAAGTCGTAGTAGAAGCCGTCCTTGATGGGCGGACCGATGCCGAGCTTCGCCTCGGGGAAGAGTTCCTGGACGGCCTGCGCCAGCACGTGTGCGGTGGAGTGGCGCAGGATGTTCAGGCCGTCGTCGCTGGTGATCTCGACGGGTTCGACCTCGTCGCCGTCGGCCAGCGGATGGGTGAGGTCCTTCAGCTCTCCGGCGACGCGGGCGGCGACGACGGAACGCTCGCCCTCGAAGAGCGCGGCGGCCGTAGTGCCCGTCGTCACCACGCGCTCTTCCCGCTCGGAATCGCGTTGGATGGTCACACGGACATCTGACACCGGTCTCTCCTGACTCTCACCTGGGACGCGCGGCCGTCGCCACGCCGTGAGCGCGGACATGCGCCGCGCCGTCGAATCGTACCGAGCAACGCCCCCCGACCGCGAAACGGTCACGGCCCCGGGACCTTCCCGTACGGCGGTGGCGGCACGTGCGGGATCGCGGCCAGGGCCCGTCAGCTGCCCATGCCGCGCTCGAATTCGTCGAGGTCGTTGCGCAGTCGTTTCAGCAGCCGCTCCCGCGCCGCCTCGGGCACCGGCACAGGGGCGACGTCGTACGCGCCGCTGAGCCGCCGGAAGCCGCCTCTGCTCTCCAGCAGCCCGGCGATCCGCAGCGGCAGCCCCGCCAGATGGGCGTGGACGGCGCGGCGGTAGCCCTCCTCGTCCAGCCGGGCCCGTACCTGGGTGACGTCGGCCCCGGCGAGCACGTCCAGCCGTACCGACCCGGGCCCGTCGGGCCGGGCGCGGCGTAGCCGTACCACGGTGCCGGTCACCCGTACGGGGACGGAGGGCTCGGCACGCTCGTAGTGCCGCCCGGCCTGTTCCAGTGCGGGCAGATCGCCGGGGGTGAAGACGACGGGGAGCGGCCGCTGCGGGCAGCCCGGCGGCGTTCCGGCCTGCCGGGACCAGGCCAGGGTGATCTGCACGCTCTCCGTGCCGCGTACCAATTGGCAGAGGGATTCGGTGAGTTCGGCGCAGCAGCCGTCGGCCACAGCGGCGTCGAAGTGCTCCGTGGCGCCGGTGGCGCGATAGCGGGACACCGCGTCGGCGGCTGCCCGCAGGGCGCGGCTGAGCACCGCGAGTTCCCGGCTGCCGTCCTGCGGCCCCGCAGGGACGCGGGCGGTCAGCAGCCGGCCCGCGCCGCCCTTCTCGGCACTCTCCTCGTAGCGCACCCGCTCGGCGAAGGCGTCGGCCCGGCGTTCGCCGCGCGCCCCGTGGAAGCCGGTGACCCGCTGGGCGGCCAGGGCACCGGCGCGCAGCATCGCCCGGGCTGCCGTGCCCAGCTTCTGCCGGGCGCGCCAAGTGGCTGCCGTGTTGCTCGCGGGCAGTTCGCGTCTCCAGTGGATTTCATCGTCGTCGGCGGCGACTCGCATCACGCTCTCCGTGTCCCGGCCACTTCCCTCCTTCTCCTGACCACGGATCGGTGCCGCAAACGGCCACTTCGGGGACGAGAAGCGGGAGGTCGGGGAGGTGAGGAAGCGGAGATAGGCAACAAGAGGCGGAAGACAAGCACAAGAGGCCGTCCCGTCTGCTGACGGTCCGGCCTCTGGTGCTCTTACGAACACGGGGTGGGCGATACTGGGTTCGAACCAGTGACCTCTTCGGTGTGAACGAAGCGCTCTCCCACTGAGCTAATCGCCCCGGGTGTTCCGCCTCGTGCGGCGGTACGGCAGAACAATACAGTGCGTCTCACTCTTCATCCAAACCCCTTTCCAGCAGGGCCCGCAGGCCGCGCAGACCGCTGCGCATCATCAGCCGGTGGTTGGCGATGAACAGGGGGCGGCCGGGGACGGCGCAGACCCGCAACAGCCGCTTGTTGACCTCCACCTCCTGCTCGAAGACCACGAAGGTGCCCGCAGCGGAGCCGGGGCCTATGGTCCAGCGGGCCCAGCCGTCCATGTCGCCGCTCATGCGTATCTGGAGTATTCCGGCTGCCGGGTCGCGCCGAACGGGACGCAGAGTCACGGAGAGTTCATAGGGAAGTGCGGAGCGGATACGCAACGTCGCGCTGTCCTCGCCGGTGCGGGAGAGCCGGCGCACCTGCGGCCACCACTCGGGATACCGCTCGGCGCGTTCCAGTACGGCGTAGACATGTCCTGGCGGAGCCTGGATCTTCCATGCCGTACGGAAGCGATAGTGGTTCCGGTCCCGGCCCACGCGCTCATCTCCCCCGCAACGCTTCGGGGCCCGGAAGCTGGTCGCTTCCGGGCCCCGGTGCATCGAGTGGGCGATACTGGGTTCGAACCAGTGACCTCTTCGGTGTGAACGAAGCGCTCTCCCGCTGAGCTAATCGCCCGCTGGCGCGCTCAACATTACCGCATGTCAGCGGGTGCTCATGACCATCAGCGAGACCGTCGTTCCGCTCTCCTGGCCAGCTTGCGCTCCTTGCGGGCGGTCCGGCGCTCCTTCAGCCACTGGGTACCTTCGTGGTACTTGCGCTTGGTCCAGCGCAGGACGTGCTGCGCCCAGACGAACTCGGTGGCCCACACGGCCATCCCACCGAAGATCACCAACCAGCCCGGGCCTGGAAGCGGCAGCATGATGATGCCGCCGACCACGATCGCCAGGCCGACGATGAAGATCACGACACGCCAGCTCATGTGCAGCGGCCGGGAAGCCTGCACAAATCTCGGCGCACGGGAGCCGAGCGGCTTGTCCTCCCGGATTTCACGCGGCATCGCGTCACTCTCCGCAGTCATGAGGGACAAGGTACCTGACACCTTTCGGTGAGGTCGGTTCACTGGATCGGCCGTACGCCTCAAACCTATAAGAGCCGTACGAAGGATTCGATTCCGTACAAATCAGTCAGAGGGGTTTACAACCGGCGCGTAGGTGGCATGTCGATTGCGCCGACGTGCGAATCCCCGAGCGCACACTGAGCGAAAGGCCCTGGCGCTTATGAACACAACGGTGAGCTGTGAGCTGCACCTGCGCCTCGTTGTTTCGAGCGAGTCCTCACTGCCTGTACCAGCGGGCCTGCGGTACGACACGGCGGACCCCTACGCCGTGCACGCCACCTTCCACACCGGTGCCGAGGAGACCGTGGAGTGGGTCTTCGCCCGCGACCTCCTGGCCGAGGGCCTGCACCGGCCCACAGGCACCGGGGACGTCCGAGTCTGGCCGTCCCGCAGCCACGGCCAGTCCGTGGCATGCATCGCCCTCAGCTCTCCGGAGGGCGAGGCCCTGCTCGAGGCCCCGGCGCGGGCACTGGAATCCTTCCTCAAGCGGACCGACGCGGCCGTGCCGCCCGGTACCGAGCACCGCCACTTCGACCTCGACACCGAGCTCTCGCACATCCTCGCCGAGAGCTGAGACCGCCGGTCACCGCGGCCGTCCGACTCGGGGCGACGGCCGACGGTCTCCGGCAGCCGTGTGCCACGGCACCGCTTCGTGTAACGGCACACTGCGACGGGGTGACCACCGTCCGGAAACGACCGGCTCCCACGGGCGGCGCAGCGACTAGGCTTCCGCATCAGGCCGGAGAGGTTCCCGGACACGGCAGGAGCGGCCCGTGCAGATCAACCACGACACCCGGTGTGCGCTCGACCAGGCGGTCGAACTGCTGAACACCATGGCGGACGGCGACACCCCCGACACGCTGATGTCCGTGGCGGACCTGCGCATCTACGTCGAGCGCAACGACGTCAGCGGCGTCGGCACGCTCACCGAGGAGGATCTGCGGGCCGTACGGGAGGTACGGGAGCGCTTCGCGCAGGTGTTCGCCGCGGAGGACTCGCGTACGGCGGCCGGGCTGATCAACGCACTGGTGGCGGAGGCCGGGACCACGCCACAGCTGACCGACCACGACGGCTACGACTGGCACGTCCACTACTTCGCGCCGGACGCCTCCGTCGCCCAGCACCTGGCGGCCGACTGCGGAATGGCGCTGGCGTTCGTCCTGGTCTCCGGAGAGCTCGACCGGCTGCGCCGCTGTTCGGCTCCGGATTGCCGACGGGCCTTCATCGACCTGTCCCGCAACCGCTCCCGCCGCTACTGCGACAGCCGTACCTGCGGCAACCGCCTCCATGTGGCCGCCTACCGCGCCCGCCGCCGGGAGTCGGCCGAGGCCACCCCCGGCGGCTGACCGCTCCAGGGCGCCGCCCGCGCACTTCGGAGCTCACAGCAACAGCAGGTCGTGCGCCCCCGCCGCACCGATCAACACGGCGATCACCGCGAGGAACAGCATCAGCGGCGGTTGGGAGAGTGCGTACAGGCATCCCTTGGGCTCGGAGGGCGGCAGCTCGTCGAGCTCGATCGCGGAGTTCGGCGTTGTGTCCATCTCGCCGCGATCATGTCGCAGCCCCCGGGACCCCGCCGGACTGCTTGCCCCCTTTTCCGGTGGTTTCCGGCCAAAGGCCCGCTTCCGTCACCGCGGGCATGTTAGAGCCACGCCCGCCGGACACCGGACCTGCGCGCTGCCGGGGCTGCCGGAGCCCGGGGCGGTCAGCTGCCGGGCCGGTCAGATGCCGTGCTTCTTGAGGATGGCCTCGATGTCGGAGAAGTCCTCGCCGGGTGCGGCGGGCTCGCTCTTGCGTGACCTGCTCTTCTCGGGCTTGGCCTGGCGCTGGGTGGCCGGCGGGCCGGAGGACCCGAGAGCGGGCGTCCCGGCGGCGGGCTCCGTGGCGCGGGACGGCCGGTCGGCGCGCTTGGACGCGGCACGGCCGGCGGCGGCACGGCCGATGATCCACAGCACGACGGCGCAGGCGAGCACGGCGAAACCGGCCCAGACGGTCGGCTTGAGCACCAGGTCGGCCGCCCAGCTGCCGAACGCCCTGCCGATCTTGCCGCCGAGGCCGACCAGTCCGGACATCGCCAGCCCGACCGGCACCAGCGCGACGGCGGCGAGGCACGTGGCGGCGGCGAAGCGGCGCCGCCACGCCGTCAGGAAGGCGACGGCGAGGCCCGCCGCGGAGAGCGCGGCGCAGACGGTGGTGGTGAGCATGTCTCCATCGTCGCACCGGGCGGGGGGTGGCGGCCATGGCCCGGTCCGCGGTTCAGGGAGATCTCGGGGTCGGGGCCCTCCTCGGGGCTGAGAGACTGTGACCATGGACAACACCACCGACTCCGGCACCACGCACCTCCGGCCGAACGCGACGCTGGACGTGTGGTGCGAGCTGCAGTGCCCGGACTGCCACCGGGCCCAGGCCGACCTGCGGGCGCTGCGCGAGCGGTACGGCGACGCGCTGGAGATCCGGCTGCGGCACTTCCCGCTGGAGAAGAACAAGCACGCCTACGCCGCTGCCCAGGCCTTCGAGGAGGCCTACGAGCAGGGCAAGGGCCAGCAGTACGCCGAGGCGGTACTGGCGCGCACCGGGGAGCTGCGCGAACGGGGTGAGGAGCTGCTGGTGGAGGTCGCGCGCGAACTGGGCCTGGACGCCGAGGAGTTCTCCTCCGCGCTGATCGACGGCCGGCATCTGCTGGTGGTGGACGCCGACCAGGCCGAGGGCAAGGCGATCGGAGTGAAGGGCACGCCGACGTACGTCATCGACGGGCAGCGGCTGGACGGCGGCAAGAGCCAGGACGGGTTGCGGGAGCGCATCGAGGAGATCGCCGACCGGCTGCTCCAGCAGTGAGTGCGCCCGGCTACAGCAGCGCCTTGACGTGGAACCGCTCCACCAGGCGGTAGCCCAGCGAGGTGTAGAGCCGCCGGGCGCGGGGGTTGTCGGCGAAGACGTTGAGCCCCAGGCGGGCGGCCCCCGCCTCCGCACAGATGCGCTCGGCGGCCAGCATGAGGGAACGCCCATGGCCTTCCCCACGCCGTTCGGGTATCACATTGACGTCGTAGACCCAGGCGCCCACATCGCTGCGGGGCAGCCCGGTGAAGCCGAGCCACAGCGTCCCGACGTCGGTACCCCGGCAGGTGAGGACGCTCAGCCGGGCGCCGGAGCTGGCGGCGCCGTCCGGCAGTTGCGTGCGCCGGACGGCCGCGGACCTGGCGGTGGCCTGTTCGCGGGTGAAGCCCCAGGTGACCAGGGTATCGACGAAGGTGGCGGAGCCCGCTGCCCACCATGCGTCGAACTCCGCCTCCGTCAGCGCTCTGACGGCGCTGCCGGTCGGCAGTCCGGGGCGCTCGCCCAGCTCTTTGATCATGTGACGGCTGCGTTCCGCATAGCCCAGGGCATTCAGCAGGCGGACACCCACGGGTGGCTCCGCCTCGCTGCCGTCCGCCGCGGCGGGCTCCGGGACGCTCGTCTCCACGTGGGTGCAGCCCCAGCCCCGCAGTATCTCCTCGGCGGCCAGCGCCGCGACGGTGCCCCTGCCCCGTCGCCTCTCGCCCAGATCGACATGGAGCCGCCCCAGCCGACCGAAGGCGGGCCCGTCGTCGGGCGGGCCGGCGAGGTCGACAGCGCCCACCGGGCGGGAGTTGACACGGATCTCGTAGGTCCGGGAGCGCCTGCCGTCGGCAGTGCGGCTCTCGGGACCGGTGGGGCGCAGGGTGGTCGTCACGGTCCGGTTCTACCCGCCGGGCGAGGGCCGCACCACCGGTTTCACGGGTCGATGTCGGCCGCCGAGCGCTCCTCGAAGACCCGCATCGCCTTGGCGGTCACCGGGCCGGGAGCGCCGGGCAGGGTGCGGCCGTCCAGCCGCGCCACGGCCTGGACGTCGCGCAGGCTGGAGGTCACGAAGACCTCATCGGCCCGCTCCAGCACGTCCATGGGCAGTTCCGTCTCACGGGCGCCGGCCCATTCGAGCACCAGCGCGCGGGTGATGCCCGCCAGACAGCCGGAGGACAGCGGCGGAGTGTGCAGTTCGCCGTCGAGGACGACGAAGACGTTCGAGCCGGTGCCCTCGCACAGCTGACCGTGGGTGTTGGGGAACAGTGCCTCGGTGGCGGCGTGCTGGCGGGCGCGGGCGAGTGCGACGACGTTCTCGGCGTACGAGGTGGTCTTCAGCCCGGTGATCGCGCCGCGCTCGTTGCGGGTCCAGGGGACGGTGACGACCGAGGTGGTGTCCGGCCTGCGGGTCGCCTGGCCGAGGGCGACGACGAGGGTGGGCGTGGCCTCGCCCCGGTCCGAGCCGAGCGGGGAGAGGCCACCGGTGTAGGTGATCCGCAGCCTGCCGTACGGCATGGGGTTCGCCAGGACGACCGCCTCACAGGCCCGCCGTACTTCGTCCTGGTCGGGCTCGGGCAGCCCGAGGCCGCGTGCGGAGGAGGCGAGCCGCTGCAGATGCCGGGTGAGGGCGAACGGCGTGCCGTCGGTGGTCTTGATGGTCTCGAAGACGCCGTCGCCGACCGTCAGCCCGTGGTCGAGCACGGAGACGTTCGCGCTGTGTGCGTCCCGCAGTCCGCCGTCGAGCCAGATCTTCACTGCTGTTCACCTCGGGGAGCCGCTGGGGGCCGCTGTGTCACCGGGCGTGCGCCGCGGTCTGTTGGCCGTCGTTCTCCCCCGACGCTACCGCGAGCAGCCGGGAAGCCTTCAGTTCGGTCTCCCGCCACTCCTGCTCCGGGTCGGAGTCCCAGATGATGCCCGCGCCGGCGCCGAAGCGCAGCAGCGCGCGCGGGTGGTCCCGCTCGATCCAGAAGGTGCGTATCCCCACGGCCAGCTCGCCGACGCCCCGGTCGGCGTCGACCCAGCCGATGCCCCCGGTGTAGGGGCCGCGGGGCACCGTCTCCAGCGCGTCGATCAGCCGCAGGGCGCTGGACTTGGGCGCTCCGGTGATCGAACCGGGTGGAAAGGTGCCCTCCAGCAGCCGCGCCCACGCTCCGGCGCCGGGGGCCTGCCCGGTTCCGGGCAGTTCACCGCGGACGGTGGAGACCAGATGGACCAGCCCGCGGTAGGGCTCGGCCGCGCACAGCTGGGGAACGGTGATGGACCCCGGCACGCAGACCCGGCCCAGGTCGTTGCGGACCAGATCGGTGATCATCACGTTCTCGGCCCGCTCCTTCTCCCCCAGGTCGGCCGCGAAACGGCCGGTGCCCTTGATGGGGCCGGACTCGACGGTGCGTCCCGTACGGCGCAGATACAGCTCGGGGGAGGCGGTCGCGATCTCGACACCGTGCGCGGGGAGGCGCACGGTGCCCGCGTACGCCGCCGGCGTGCCCAGCGCGAGCCGGGCCGTGAGCTGGTCGATGTCACTGGCCCCCGGGGAGGGGTCGGGCAGCGGCGCGGACAGGACGCGGCAGAGGTTGACCTGGTAGACGTCGCCCGTGCCGATGGCGGCGCGGATCCGCCGTACGCCCTCGGTGTAGGCGGCCCGGTCCAGCGAGCTGGTCCAGCTGTCGGTCGCGGGCCCTCGCCAGCTGCCCGGGACCGGGGCCGGGAGCGGGGCGGGGCGCACATCGCCGAAGCGGGCGCAGCACAGCCCTCCCTCGTAGTCGGCGACGACGGCCCACCAGCCCGAGGAGTCGAGCGCCTCGGGGTCGCTGGTCACATCGCGCAGGTCGGTGGCAAGGCTGCCGCCCAAGCGGGCGAGCGGGGTCAGATCGGACACGGTTTCGAGTCTATGGGGCCGGTGAGCCGCCGCCTCGCGGACGGCTGGGCGGCCACGCTGCGGAAACGGAATTTGAGCTGGCCCGGGAATCCGCTAAAGTTCAACACGTCGCCGAGGCGCGCAAGCGCAGCGGGGGCGGCCTCCCGGGCACGGCCCGGAACAGGCACTGCGGACGTGGCTCAGCTGGTAGAGCATCACCTTGCCAAGGTGAGGGTCGCGAGTTCGAATCTCGTCGTCCGCTCGACGTGGGGGACCTCCCGGACCCCCGCACCTGGTGGAGTGGCCGAGAGGCGAGGCAACGGCCTGCAAAGCCGTCTACACGGGTTCAAATCCCGTCTCCACCTCCAAGGACGATTAGCTCAGCGGGAGAGCGCTTCCCTGACACGGAAGAGGTCACTGGTTCAATCCCAGTATCGTCCACCAGGTCCGGTCACCACCGGACCTTCCGCGCGGTTAGCTCAGCGGGAGAGCGCTTCCCTGACACGGAAGAGGTCACTGGTTCAATCCCAGTACCGCGCACGGACGATTAGCTCAGCGGGAGAGCGCTTCCCTGACACGGAAGAGGTCACTGGTTCAATCCCAGTATCGTCCACCAGTACGTAGGAGGGCCCCGGCGGTTTCGCCGGGGCCCTCTTGTGCGCCGGGAGGGCTCAGGAGGAGAAGAGCATCCGTCCGAAGCCGCGCTGGTCGTGGTGCCCTCCACGATGCCCATGACCGTGGTGGCCGTGACCGTGCGAGCCGTGGCCGTGCTGGCCGTGGTGCGGGGCACCCCAGGCCGGGCCGGCGGGGTATGCCTGCGGACTCTGCGGTGCCTGCGGCCCGGGCGGCGGCGGTGCGGACTGCGCCCACTGAGCCTCCAGCCTGGTGAGGGACTCCAGCTCACCGTAGTCGAGGAAGATTCCCCGGCAGTTGTCGCACTGTTCTATCTGCACACCGTTGCGGTTGTACGTGCGCATGGGCGCACCGCACTTGGGACACTGCATCATGACGTCGGCTTCCTCTCGCTCCCGGTTGCCCACCGGTTCTGCTCACCGGTGACCGGACACCACCGGCCGCGGCCGGCCGGGGCACCACCCTACGACCCCTGCGGCGTGGGGAGTTCGCCTCGTTCGAAGAGGGCGGCGATCCGGGCGCATGCGGCCACGCACGCCTCCTCCGCCTCATCCAGCGACCGCCCCTCGGTACGGGCCTTGGCGACGCCGAGCGCCGCGCCCTGCACCGTCAACGCGCGGGCGGGCGCGTCGAGATACGGCCACGGGTCGGGACCGGCCAGGCCGTACGGGACGCCGTCGGCCCGGGCTGTGCGTACGGTGCGCGCCGGAAGAGCCGCCCGCGCCGTACGGGCGTACGCGCCGAGGAAGCGCTGCCACTCGGCGGTCGGCAGCATCCCGGCCGCGTACCAGGCAGCGGGACGCGCGAGGTCCCAGGCCGGATCACCCAGGCCCAGATCGTCGACGTCGATCAGCTGCCAAGGGCCGTCGGGCCGTGGGTACCGGACGAGTTGGCCCAGATGGAAGTCCCCGTGGCACAGGGTGCGGGCGTCGGGCGGCGGCTCCTCGTCCCGGCACCACGGCGGCAGTACGGCCCAGGCCCGTTCGACCACGTCGGCCGCCGCCGCGTGGCTGCCCTGAGGGGCGCTCCGCATCCGCGCCAGGGCACGGGCCGCCTTGGTGGGGCCGCGCATCGGCGGCAGCGGGCCGGGGAGTTGGGTGGCGGGAGGGAGCGGCGCGGTGTGCAGCCGGGCCAGGAGTGCGCCCGCCGCCTCCCAGGGGGCGGCTGCCGCGTCGCCCGGGTCCACCGGGGTCCCGTACGGCCAGACGCTGGCGATCCGCCCGTTGGACAGCGCCACCGTCCCGCCGTCGGAGGCCGGGGGCAGCAGCACCCCCCGGTACGCGGCGGCCGCCGCGACCCGTAGCCGTACGTCCAGCGGCCCGACATCGGCGTCCGGGGCGTGCGCCTTGGCGACGCGGTCGCCGACCCGCACGACGACGCCGTCGGCGCGCTCGGCGAGCACGTCACCGGGGCAGCCCTCGGGGCCCCCGGCGAGCTCACCGAGGGCCCGGTGCAGCGCCGTGCTCCGGGCGGGGGTGTCGGGGAGGGCCACGAGAACTCCAAGGGGTCGACGACCACGACGTACGGCACGACGTACGGCGAGCACCTGCCCCGCCGCGCGGCCCTGTGGACGAAGGGGGTGGGATACGCGAGAGCCCGGGTAGCTCCCCAGCTACCCGGGCCTCGTGCCGTCCGCCGCACCCCCGTCCCCACGGGGCTGTAAAGCCGGAAGTCCCCGACCCGGTCCGCTCCACCGGGCCTGGGATCGCTCAGGATCCCAGCATTCCGGCCACGGACGACGCCTGTGTCACCACCATCCGACCCCAGCCCGTGACGAGGCCGAGGAGGAGGGCGAGCGGCAGCACCATGGCGGCTGCCACCAGCGGATGGCGACGGCCGCCGGGACGGGTGCCGAGGTCGGCGAGTGCCGAGAGCCTTCCCTTCCCTGTGGGCGTGGTGCGCCCAGCCGTGTGTGCCATGTCCGCTCCTGATCGTTGTCTGGGGCGGCGGACGTCTGACCTCGGGGGACGAGTGCTGCGTCCGCCGCTTGACCACAACATTAGGCAAGGGCGTGGCCCACGGCGTCATGCGCGCGTACCGACTCGGGGGCCTCCCGAAGGATGACGTGGTGCAAGGCCGGCTACTCCCCAGGGTGGAGGCACCGTCAGCCTTGCCAGGGTCTTCCCCCAGGGGGTACCGCCGCTCGGTCGCTCGGACACCCCGAGGGGTGAGTTCTCTCACTCCCCCGCCGCCCGTGCGCTCCGGCCCGGCAGCCGCGGCCCTGCCCGGCCACCCAGGGCCGCACACGGTCCCGGCCGTGGGTGGCCACACCCCGACCCTTCATCCGTCACAGCGTCAAACATCGTGCCCCGCCCCGGCTTTGAGGGCGCGGGGGCGGGGCGCGCGGGCGCGCGCGACCGGCGCGCCGAACGATATTTCCGTCGTCAACCGGGCTCTGACATTCCGTCTGGCGCCGCGTGCGCGGCCTATCGTCGCCTTGCCACGGCAGTCCGTAAGCTGTGGTCGTCAGACGGACCGGTCGGCGGTGGGCTGCTCCCCCATCGGGCGCCGGAGGTGGGGCACTCGCCCACCGGACACCGGAGGTAGGAACGGACATGGCGATGATGCGGCTCCGGCGCGAGGACCCGCGAGTCGTCGGCTCGTTCAGGCTCCACCGGCGCCTGGGAGCCGGCGGCATGGGCGTGGTCTACCTCGGTTCGGACCGGCGCGGCCAGCGGGTCGCGCTGAAGGTGATCCGGCCGGATCTGGCCGAGGACCAGGAGTTCCGCTCCCGCTTCGCCCGTGAGGTATCGGCCGCGCGGCGCATCCGCGGCGGGTGCACGGCCCGGCTGGTGGCCGCCGACCTGGAGGCCGAGCGCCCCTGGTTCGCCACCCAGTACGTTCCCGGTCCCTCGCTGCACGACAAGGTGCACCAGGGCGGTCCGCTGCCCGCCGCGCAGGTCGCCTCGATCGGCGCGGCGCTCGCCGAGGGCCTGGTCGCGGTGCACGAGGCGGGTGTCGTGCACCGGGATCTGAAACCCTCGAACATCCTGCTGTCCCCCAAGGGCCCGCGCATCATCGACTTCGGCATCGCCTGGGCGACGGGCGCGAGCACGCTGACACACGTCGGCACCGCGGTCGGCTCCCCCGGCTTCCTGGCGCCCGAGCAGGTGCGGGGAGCGGCCGTCACCCCGGCCACCGACGTGTTCGCGCTGGGCGCCACGCTGGCGTACGCGGCGACGGCGGACTCCCCGTTCGGGCAGGGCAGTTCGGAGGTCATGCTCTACCGCGTGGTGCACGAGGAGCCGCAGCTGGACGCCGTGCACGCCGCGCTGGCCCCGCTGATCCACGCCTGCCTGGTCAAGTCGCCGGAGGACCGGCCCAGCACCCTGCAGCTCTCGCTGCGGCTCAAGGAGATCGCCGCGCGGGAGGCTCGCGGCCTGTCCGAGGGCGGGGACGCGACGCTGGGCGGCGGCCGGGCCGCCGAGCACGGCGAGTGGCCGGGCGCCGGCACCCGGCCGGTGACCGGTGGATCCGCGCCCGGCAGACCCGTACCCGACCGGCGGCACGAGCCGCCGGCCGGCGAGCGGCGGCCACGGGACCACGCGCAGCAGCGCACCCAGCGCAGCGGTGCCGGCCGGGAGCGCGAGCGGGCGGCGAGCGCGCCGCGCGCCTCGACGCCGCGCACCCCCCGGCCGACCGCGCCCGGCTCCTCGCGGGCGCCGCGGCCCTCGCGGGACGCGGGACATGTGACCGGCAACGCCGCCCGGAGGGGCGGGGAGCGCCCGGCCCGCCGCCCCTC
>NZ_JAGPXJ010000101.1:0-22855 GCF_018070605.1 Streptomyces sp. B15 | reverse complement strand
TTCGCACCCAGCCGGGACCGGGCTTCTTCGGCCACCGTCACCGTGGGCTACGACGAGCTGGCCGAGCGACTGCCCAAGCCGTTGCGGGGGATGAAGCCCGGCACCGACGGCAGCCATCTCACCCTCTCCGGCACCGTGGGCGGTCTCGGGATCCCCGTGAGCGTTCTGAACAAGGTGTCGGCCGACCCGGACGGCCTGACCGTCACCCCGGACAGCGTCCGCGTCATGGGCCAGCGGATGAAGCTGGACACGCTCACGTCGCTGCCCGGCATGGAACGGTTCGCCGACGACCTCGGCCCGCGCACCGTCGGGCTCGGCCGGCTTCCCGAGGGGGTCCGGCTCACCGACGCGAAGCCCTCGGACGACGGGCTCGCCCTCACTTTCCGCTTCTCCCCCGACGTCCTGCGCGCCGCCGAGGCGCCCGGTGACTCCTCAGGGAACGCGTCCCGGGACTCCAGCGGCTCCGGGGACACGGGCGCCTGAGCCGGCCAGGACACGCCATTTACCGCGCGGTCCGGGGACGCAGGTCCGCACCGGGAGGCCGCGCGGCTTGGTGGCGGGGCTGCTGCTCTGGCATGATGAGCAACCGGAACTTTGCTCCGGTAAATATCCGGAGCAGCACTCCGTATCGGCGAGCCCGGGTGGAAGGAGCGGCGTGATGAGCGACAGCAAGGCGGACGCGGAGCACCCGGCCCGGCCCAAGCGGGCGGACGCCCGGCGCAACGAGAAGACGCTGCTCGACGCCGCCGCCGCGCTCTTCGTCACCTCTGGTGTGGATGCGCCGGTACGCGACATCGCGGCCAAGGCCGGTGTCGGGGTGGGCACCATCTACCGGCACTTCCCGACGCGGGCGGATCTCATCATCGCCGTCTACCGGCACCAGGTGGAGGCCTGCGCCGAGGCCGGGCCGACCCTGCTGGCGACCAGCGAGAGCCCGCACGCCGCGCTGCGGCAGTGGATCAGCCTCTTCGTCGATTTCCTGGTCACCAAGCACGGGCTCGCCGCTGTGCTGCACTCCGACGACGCCGGGTTCGACTCGCTGCACAGCTACTTCCTCGACCGCCTGGTACCCGTGTGCACCCAGCTGCTCGACGCCGCTGCCGAGGCGGGTGAGATCCCCGGCGACGTGGAGGCCTACCAGCTCATGCGCGGCGTCGGGAACCTGTGCGTGGGCGCGGACAGCGATCCCCGGTACGACGCACGCCGACTGGCCGAGCTCCTGATCGCGGGACTGCGTCAACCGCACTGACCGTCAGCCGGGCGGCTGACGGCCGGGCGACCGACCGGCCGGGCAGTGCGCACAGACAGCTGCCCGGCAGGCACTCGCGAGGCTCCTACTTGACGAGGTAACCCCTCAGATCGTCGAGCACCTTGTCGGCCGCTGTCACGCCGAGGCCCAGGTACCAGATCTCCTCGTCGACGTTCTTCGCCTGCCCCTTCTCCACGGCACGCAGGTTCTTCCACAGCGGGCTGTCCTGCGCCTTGGCGCGGTCCGTCGCCTTCGGGTCGCCGTAGGTACCGGTGAAGATCCAGTCCGCGTCGGCCTCGTCCATCCGCTCGGCACTGATCTCGGTCGCGAGATCGTCGACCTGCTGGTTCTTGGGCCGCGGCAGCCCGACGTCCTGAAGGATGGTGCCGATGAACGACGCCTTCGCGTACAGCCGGATCATGCCCGGCATGTAGCGCACCATCGAAACGGTGGGCTTGTCGTCCCCGAGGTCCTCGCCGAGCTTCTCGGCCTTCTTCTCGTACGCGTCGAGCTGGGCCTTCGCCTGCTTCGTACGGTCGAGGGCGGCGGCGTTCAGGAGGTAGTTCTCCTTCCAGGTGAAGCCGGGCCGGATGGAGAAGACCGTCGGTGCGATGGCCGAAAGTTGCTTGTACTTGTCAGCAGCGCGGAGCTGGCTGCCCAGGATCAGATCGGGCTTGAGCTCGGCGATGGCCTCGAGGTTGAGATTGTTGATGGTGCCGACACTCTTGGGGTGGCCTGCCTGCTTCTTCAGGTAACTGGGGATCTCGTTGTCACCCTCGGTGGGGGCGAGGCCGACGGGCTCGAAACCGAGGGAGACGGCGTTGTCGAACTCGCCGACATCCAGCACGACCACCCGCTTGGGCTGCTTCTTGAGCTCCGTCTCTCCCATGGCGTGGGTGATGGTGCGCGGGAACTCCCCGGGCTCGGCGTCCGTGCCGAACGAGGCGGTCTTCTTCGCGGCCTCCGCGAACCCCTCGCCGCCCTGTGCCACCTTCTCCTTCGTCCTGCCCTCGCCGTCGCCGGACCCACCGCTGCCGGACGAACCACAGGCGGAGAGCGCCAGTGCGGCGGCAAGGGGAAGGGCAACAGCTGCGGCGACGCGCTTACGACTGCCGCTCGGGCGTATCGACATCAGGTGCTCCGAAACTCGGGGATCACTACTTGGGCGAACCCTAACTTAGGCGAACCTTACTTTGTTTTCGGCCACGCC
This sequence comes from Streptomyces sp. B15, assembly GCF_018070605.1. Taxonomy (NCBI): domain Bacteria; kingdom Bacillati; phylum Actinomycetota; class Actinomycetes; order Kitasatosporales; family Streptomycetaceae; genus Streptomyces; species Streptomyces sp. B15. The sequence continues at coordinate 20,396 of NZ_JAGPXJ010000101.1, read as the reverse complement.
CCGTACCTCCTCGCGGTGCCGCCTACGGCCCGTACCGTCCGACCCGGGAGCAGGCGTGCGGGGGCGGAGGGACGGGTCGCGCTATTCGGCCAACAGCCGCGCTCCCCGGCTAGCCTCTCCGTTTCCCCGTGAGTAGCGTCCTCGGCACACAAGGCGCCAAGTGCCGTGGGACGCCGTGCGGTTCTCCCGAGTGGGATGCGCGCGGGGCGGCCACGGCCACGCCTTGGGGCTGTCACGGGGCTGGGATTCGGGGGATCCCAGCCCCGTGCAGCGAGGCCCCGAGCCGGCACTCCGGCTCGGGGCCCTGCTTGTACCTGTCCCGTTTCGTGCCCTGTGCTGTGCTGCACCGCAAGGAGGATCAGTGCCTTACGCGACCGTCAACCGGATCGAGTTGTTCTATGAGGATCACGGTGCCGGACAGCCGCTGGTCCTGTTGCACGGCTGGGGCACGTGCGGCCTGGTGTGGCGCGCCCAGCAGGAGGAGTTCGCTCGTGACCACCGGGTCGTCGTACCCGACTGGCGCGGGTGCGGCCGCTCCGAGCGACCGGCGAGCGACAACACAATCGCGGACAACGCGGAGGACGTCCTGGCGCTGACGGCCGCACTCGGACTGGACGCTCCGGTTCTGGTCGGCTGCTCCGCCGGTGCCGCGATCGTGCTGGAAGCCGCCAGACGGGCCCCCTCGTCCGTACGTGCCGTGGTCGCCGTCGACGGGCCCGGCTACTGGCCCGCGGAGCGGAAGGCCGAGCGGCTCGTCGAGTTGCGGGAGGCGCTGCGCACGGACCGGGCGGCGACGGTCAGGCAGTGGGTCGTGGACTGGTACGGCCCCCTGGCCGACCCGTCGCTGCTGGAGTGGACGACCGAGCAGATCCTGACCGCCTCGGAAACCATCGACCAGATCCTCACCGACGCGGTGCGCCACAATCCACGGGAGACCATCGGGGAGCTCGCCGTGCCCGCGGTCTTCATCCACGGAGAGCTGGACGCGGAGATCCCCGCGGAGGTGTCCACCACCCTCGCTCGGCTCGCTCCGCGCGGGGAGGCGCACCTCATGAAGGAGTCGGGCCACATGCCGCACGTCGAGCAGCCCGCCGAGTTCAACGCGCTGCTGCGGTCGGTCCTCGGGCGTCTCACCGCGCCGGGAGCCGCCTCCCCCGCCGATCCGGGCTGACGGCCCGGCGCCGTAGCCGCGACAGGGCGGGCCGGGCCGCGGTAGGCGTCCGCGGAAAGCCGGGAATGCGGCGAAACAGCACAGCAGGACCCCGAGCCGGAAACACCGGCCCGGGGTCCTGCCGTACAGCGCTGGGGTCCCCCGACCCCCAGGCGCGGTACGGCTCCAGGTATGGCCGATACTCGCCCGTGTGAATTCCCTGGACTTGCCCGGCATTTGACTCCTGGGATTGAGAACGTTACTCACTGCGGAAAGGGCAGGCTAGCCGCGGAACGCGGCCTCTGGCCGGATAACGCGACGGTGAGTGAGGAAGCTTGGATGAACGCGTCCGCTGCCGATGACAGCCGGATGCGGACGCTGGTCCGCAGCGACGACCTCGACGAGACGCGGGAGATGATCAGCACCGCCTACAGCCCGTACGAACTGCGCGCCCTGAACCGGCCGCAGGACTTCTCCGCGTGGTACGCGGAAGGAGGCTTTCCCGGTGTCACCCTGTCCGCCTTGAGCTACGGCACCGAGACACTGGTGGCTCCGGAGCCGCTGACGACGTATCTGCTCGTCTGTCAGGTGCACAAGGGCAGGGTCCGGGTCGAGTCGCCGGGCCGCGAGGAACAGTTCGTCGGGACGGGGGACACCTATGTGCTCGACCCGCAGCGCAGGTTCAAGGTCTTCTGGGGCGCCGGCGCCCGCATGACCACGATCAGGCTGTCCAAGGAACTGGTGGACCGGGCGGCCGGGGAGGCGTTGGGCCGTGAGGAGCCGGTGCGGGCGCGGTTCGCCCTGGGCGGACCGGTGTCCGCGGCCGCGGCGGAGAGCTGGTCGGGGATCTCCGCGGCAGTGCACCGGGAGATCATGGCCGGTGGTCTCGCGCACACCAATCCGCTGGTCGCGGCGCAACTCACCCAGGCGGCGGCCGCGACACTGATGGCGACGCACCGGCTGCTGCCGGGCTCGGAGCCGGTGCGGCACATCGGGAACGTGGCGCATCCTGCCGTCCGCAGGGCCATCCAGCTCATCGAGGAACGCAGCGACCAGCCGCTGACTCTCTCCGACCTCGCCGCGGTCGCCAGGCTCAGCCCCAGGGGGCTCCAGGAAGCGTTCCAGCGGTATGTCGGCCGCACACCGTTGGCCTATCTTCGCGAGGTACGTCTGGACCGCGCCCACCGGGACCTGGTCGCGGCGGACGCCGACGGGCCGGTCACCGTGGCCGAGATCGCCTTCCGCTGGGGCTTCTCCAACCTCGGCCGGTTCGCCAACTGGTACCGGCGGCGCTACGGGCACGCACCCTCGGTCACCTTACGCGCCTGACGGACCCGGAGGCTCGGCGTGCGAACGCCGACCACCGGCCTGTTCCGGGCGCGTGAGCGCGTCCGAAAACCGACCTGGCCAACGACTGACCGGGCAAGTACATACCAATTGCGGGGGAGAAAACGTCGCTGGGTGCGCGGCGGGGGGACTTCGCCACGGCGGCGGTAGCGGCACTGCGCCAACCTCGACCCGGTTCTGTTTTCCGGGCCCTGTTCCGGATTCCGTCCTGGGTCCTGTCACGGACCTCAGCTCTCCTGCTGAGTGGTCGAGCCCGAAACGACTCGAAGGGTACGGTCATGTCTCGAAGATCACTCAAGATCCCGGCGGTGGCGGTGGCGTTGTTCGCTGCCGCGTTCTCCGCGCAGCCCGCTCAGGGCGCGTCCAGCGCCATCGCCGACCCGCCTGACGACAAGATCGTCATCGACGTCGCCACGGTCAACGGTTCCGGGTGCCCCGAAGGAACCGCCCAGGTGGCTGTCGCGGAGGACAACACCGCCTTCACCGTCACCTACAGCGACTACCTCGCCGAAGTGGGCCCCAACTCCAAGCCCACCGACCGCCGCAAGAACTGCCAGCTCAACCTCATCGTGCACGTCCCGCAAGGCTTCACCTACGCAATCGTCAGCGCGGACTACCGCGGATACGCGTATCTGCAGCCCGGTGCCAGTGGACTGCAGAAGGCGTCGTACTACTTCCAGGGCTCCTCGGACACGGCAGCCACCAGCCACCCCTTCGACGGCCCGCAGGACCGCAACTGGCAGGCCACCGACTCCACCGACTGGGGCCAGTTGGTGTGGAAGCCCTGCGGCGAGCAGCGCAACTTCAACGTCAACACCGAGGTACGCGTCGATGCGGGCACCTCGGACCCGACCAAGACCAGCTTCATGACGATGGACTCCACCGACGGGAACATCAACACGACCTACCACTTCGCCTGGAAGAAGTGCCCGACTGCGTGACACCCCCGACCAGCCGCCCTTCGGCCGATCACACGCGATGAGGCGTGGGTGGGCCTGCACACCCCGCCCCCGTGCGGCGGATCAGCTGTCGCCGATCCACCGCACGGGGGCGTCCTCGCACATGCCGCGGCTCGCACACCGCAGCGGTCTCCTGCGACCGGCTACAGCCGCAACAGCCGCTCGGCGGTGTCGCGATACTGCTGGAGGGCCCGGCGCAGCTCCTCCGTGCCGGTGCCGCCCTGCTGGTCGGGGCAGCTCGAACGGAGGGAGCGCCGCAGCTCCACAAGCGCCTCGGTCAGCTGGTTCGTCGCCTCCTCGAACACCGCGTCGGCCTCCCGCACCGCGCTGCGCGGGTCCTCGACGAAGGTGGTGAGGGCCCCCTGGAGGCGCAGCTCCAGTTCCGCACGCCGCCCCTCCGGCAGCAGCGCCTCCGTCGTACGGAGCGCCCCCGCGTGTGCGGGCGCCGTGTGGCCCCCGCCGGGTGCGCCGGTGGTGGTCCGCGGTGCTCCGGCCGGTTCCGCCGGTCCCGGCGGTCCGGTCGGCGCGGTGGGGCCGGTTCGCCCGGCCGCTCCTGGGACGCCCGGTGGGGGCGGAGGAGGCGGGGGCGCGGTCCGGGAGCGTTCGGCGTCGGTCGTCATCGGGCCTCGCCTCCCCTCATGGAGTGGCCCGGCGTCCAGCGCGCTCCGCCGGCGCGGCCGGGCTCACTTGCCCGTCCCACGGCGTGTGTCGGCTCGTGCCGGTGGTGCCTGCGCCCGAGCCCCGGCTCGTGCCTCGCGCTGTCGTGGTGCGGGGTGGCCAGCGCCTCGAACAGGCCACGCGCCTCCAGGAAGGCCGCACGCATCTCCTCGGTGCTGTCACCGCGCAGCGCCTCGCGCACGCGCAGGTATCCGTGCACCTGGTGGGCGTGGTGCACCGACAGCGCGGCGATGCGCTCCTCGAACGGAACGTTCGGAGGGTAACCGCGTTCGGTGGCCAACTGGTCCAGCAGAACGTCGGCTTCGTTCAGTGCCGCGTGCGGCGACTGCACGAAGTGCTCCTGGACGGCGGCCCAGCGTTCGGCGTACCGCTCCGGCTCACCAGGTGTCAGCGACTTCTCCCGCAGCGAGCCGTAGCGCCGCAGCCGCTCGTTCAACTCGCGCCTGGCCGCCTTGGCGTCCCCGTTGTGACGGGCCACCGCACGGTCGTACTCGGGTCCGAAACGCCGCTTCAGGCTCTGCCCGCCGGCACCCGCCTGCTGCCTGAGGCGGAAGGCCAGGGCGAGAGCGACGGCCAGGATCACGACGAGACCGACGATGAGCAAAGTGGTGTACATGTCCGCCCTCTCCGGCTCCCGGACCGTCGCGCTTGGGGGCGGGAGCCGAGCTGATGGGTCGTTGAGCCCCGGATCCGGGGCCGGCGCAGGCCGGGTAGCCCGCCCCACCGCCGGTAAACGCCCGGCCCCGTGGCCGGGCGGCACATCCCCTTCCGGCGGCGCCGCGGCGTGCCGGTCGGCCGTGGGCAGGAGGGCGCCGACGGATCCTTGCCGCGCCATTTCGGCCGCCTATAGCCTGAGGCAGGCGACCCACCTCTCCGTTCCGAAGGACCGGCTGCCGGTTGCCGCCCGAGCTCACCGAAGCCGAAAGGATCCGGTTCGTGGGTACTGACGTGCACTCCGCTCTCCCTCTGGTCGGCACTGTCGTCGCCGAGGGGTTCGCTCGCTGGAGCCCCGAGCTGAAGAAGGAGTTCGACACCAACGCCCACAACGGGCGGGTCGGCCAGACGCTGCTGAAAGAGACCGATGCCCTCCGCATCTGGGAGACCCATCTCCAACCGGGAGAGCGCATCACCGTGCACCGGCATGTGCTGGACTATTTCTGGATAGCTCTCACCAGCGGCCGGGCCCGCCAGCACAACAGCGACGGCACCACGCGCGAGATCTCCTACTCCCGCGGCCGTACCCAGAACTTCTGTCTCGCCGAGGGGCGATACCACCTGCACGACCTGAAGAACATCGGCGACGACGTTCTGTCGTTCCTGACCATCGAGACAAAAGGCGACGGGAACCAACCCGTGCCGCTTCTCTAGCGGCTTCCGGGCGGGGGCCGCTTCCGGGCGGGCGATCTCCTCCCCCGGGGGGTGCCCGATGGGCAGGCTTCGACCCGCCTCGTACGCCTGTGGGAGCAGGGCCGCACCACGAGCGGTGGCCCCGTTGGACGGCCCGGCTCGGCCAGCGGTGGCACCATGAGCGCGTTGGCTCCGCGGGGGAAGGAAGCTGAATGATCGACTCCATGGCGGCACTCGCCGCAGCCGCCTCGACCGCACTGGTCGGAGCGATGGCGACGGACACCTGGCAAGCCGCACGGGACGGACTGCTGCGCGTCGTCGGCCGGGGGCCGGAGGACGAACCGGCAGGGCTGGCAGCGCAGTTGGACGAGGAGGCCGCGCTGGTGAGTGCCGCACAGGACGCCGCGTCAGCGCGCCAGAACCTGCTGCCGGCCTGGCAGCTTCGGCTGGAGCACTTCCTGCGTACGCGCCCGGAAGCCGCCGACGACCTGCACGAGTTGACCCGGAGGCTGACCGACGCGCTGCCCGACACGCAGCAGAACTGGGTCCAGCACGTCACCGCCCGGGACCACGGCCAGGCCTTCGGAGTCCAGGGCGGCAACGTCATCATCCACCAGGAATCCGCGGCCGACCGGAACGACCACGACTCCCGGGCGTGAGCGGACAGCAGGTCCCGGCCGTCGGCGGATTCGCTCACGGGACCATCGGCGCGGACATCCACGTCGCGGAGACGGCAGCTCTCTCCACCTCCTGCAGGCCTGGCACGAACCGGGGGAATCGGACCCGGTCTGGATCACCGGTTTGGACGGCTCACAGTGCCGAGGAGAGCGCTTCGAGCAGCATGTTGTCGGCTCGCCGATCACCGATCGAGATACGGCAGGTTCCGGGGACGAGGCGCCCGGTGTCGGCCACGAGGATGCCCGCACCGCGCAGTCGGCCCATCACGTGCTCGTGCTTGTGCAGACGGACCAGCAGGAAGTTGGCGTCCGAGGGGAACACCCGGTCCACCGCCGGGTGGTCGGCCAGTGCCGCGGCCATCCGCTCACGCTCGGCGCGGATGCGCCGGATGCCCGCGAGCACCCGTCGGGAGTCGGTCAGCCGGGCCCGGACGGCGTGCTGCGAGGCGTTGGTGAATCCGAAGGGCACCTGCACCCGCCGCAGCGCCTCGACGATGCCGGGGTGCGCCAGGACGATGCCACAGCGCGCGCCGGCCAGACCCCACGCCTTCGAGAGCGTCCTGAGCACGATGAGGTTGTCGTGCTGTTCGATCAACTCGGCATACGAGGGCTGCTCACTGAACTCGACATAGGCTTCGTCGATCACCACCAGTCCGCGGCTGCGCGCCACCAGGGCGTGCACCTGCGCCCGGTCGAGCCGCGTCCCGACGGGGTTGTTCGGATCGCACAGGATGGTCGCCCGGGGCTCGGCCCCCAGGATGCGCTCGGTGTCGAGCTGTGACAGGCCGTCGCCGCGCAGTGGCACCTCGACGACGGGCAGGCGCAGCAGACGGGCGAAGTGGGAGTACAACTCGAAGGTGGGCGGTGTGACGCAGACGCGCTCGTCGGGCGAGGTCAGCGCCGCCAGGAGCAGCATGACACCGTCGACCGCCCCACTGGTGAACAGCAGGTGGTCCGGGCTCAGCGTGCCGAGCCCACCGTGCCCGGGCAGCTTCCCGACCGTGTCCAGATACGTTCTGGCGAGTTCCGCCGTGTCGAGTTCGGGGTAGTGGCCGGCGGTGCCGAGAAACGGGTTGGTGTTGCTCGACAGGTCGACCAGGTCGAACCGTGGCCGATGGCGGAAGCGTGCCGGGCCGGGCACCGGCACCGTCGTGACGGGAGGGGCCGCGAACTTCGAGAGCTGCTGCTCCGCTTCGGCTGTCTTCGAGGACGTGAGGCCGGGAGCGCGCAGCCAGTGGTCGAGGGGGACGAACAGATCGGCCCCCAGGCGGCGCTTGCGGTGGGCATCCCCCCGTCCGAGGTGGACCCAGTCCAGGTCGGAGCGCCGCGCATCCAGGTACAGCCTGTAGAGGGAGGCCAGGTAGAGGTTGTGCCGCGCGGCAGGATCGTCCTGGTCCACGGCCTGCGTGAGGAAGTGGATTCCCCGGCCGTTGTGCGATGCCATGACGAGCCCGGCCTGCACGACGGTGTTCTTTCTGCGGCGTACGAACATCTCGGTGCGCTCCGCCAGCGCGCCGTGCGCCAGTGCGTCGAGTGCGTCGGCGCTGTACGGGTTGAAGCCATGGCCGTCCACGCGCTCGGCGTGGCGCCGGTGGAGTCCCACGAAGGCGTCCCGCGCCCACTGCCTGTGGTCCAGCTCGCTCAACCGGAACCGCTCCCAGCCGACTTCGCGGGACGCCGCGTTGTGGCGGCGGCGCAGATCCCGGAGTTGTTTGGCACCGACGCGGTCGCGCAGGAGTTCGTCCACGTCTCCGGTCAGCCGCAGGACGCACTCGGTTCCGGCGGTGACGGGCACGAAGCCGGCCGCCCGCAGCGCGCCGGTGTCGTCGCTGCGGCGTACGTGGGGCACCAGGATCTGCGGCACGTCCAACGTCTTCGCACGGCGGGCCAGCTCGTCGAGCGCGGCGGGGCCGGGGGCGGGGCTGGTCGGGTTGTACAGGGCTCCGCCGCCGACAAGAGTGCAGCGCTCCCGCACCGCCGGGTCCGAAGCGGCGAACGCGCCAGGGTCGGGCTCCAGCCGGGCCATGGAGCAGACGGGCTCGGGGGAGCCCAGTGCGGCGCACAGTACGCGCTGCAGTTCGTCGATGTCCGCTGACCTGCGCATCTCAACCCCGTTCCGGTTCGGACCACGTCCCGCCACCGCCTACGCGTACCGGCCTGGGCCCGCTGTCGTCGTCGACACGAGTGCCGTGGGCGCGCACAAGCACCTTCTCCACTCCCCTTCGTCAGTTCGAGCTCGCGGCCTCGTGCGCATCGACGTGGGCGTCGACGCGGTCCCGGTATTCCGGGAACAATGCGGCCAGGGTGCGGGCGATTCCGGTACGCCAGCCGACCGAGCAGTCGCCGATGAGGCTGCGGCGGACGTCGTGGTCGAAGATCGCTGTCTCGCGGCTGTAGTCGTTGCGGTCCAGTCGGACGGGCACTCCGGTGAGCGCGGACATGTGCTCCAGCAGGTCGGTGATGCCGACCTCCTCGTCACCGCCCCAGTTCACGACCCGCGCCGGAGTCCGCGCCACGGCCCACAGCAGCGGCACCTGTCGGACGACGTCGTCGGTGTGCAGCAGGTTGCAGTAGTTCTGCCCCTCGCGCGGCACCGCGCACGGCTGTCCGCCGCGCATCTCCTTGAACAGGATCATCGGCACACCGCCATGGCCGTACGGGCCGTAGGCGATGTTGAGCCGGGCTATCACCGCCGGCAGCGAAAGGGCCTCGGCCAGACCGCGCACCACGCCTTCGGCCGTGATCTTGGCGACGGGGTACGTCGGTAGCCATGGTGCCGCTCCGCCCAGCGGATCGCTCTCGCGGTACCGATGCGTGCGGTCGGCCCGGTTGTAGACCACACCGGAGGAGACGTACAGGAACGACTCGGCCGCGCGACAGTGCGTCATCAACCGTGCCGTAGCGACAGCGTTGATCCGCGCGGCCTCCTCGAAGTCCTTGCCGTCGCCCCTGTGCACGGCCGAGTGCAGCACATGGGTGAAGTCGCTGGGCACTTCACCGAGTTCGTCGGTGGCCATGTCCCAGGTGGCGGTACGCACACCTCGTGCTTCGAGTGCCCTGCGGGCGGCCAGGTCGCCGAACCGGCCCAGGCACCACACCTCGTTGTTCTCGGCGAGCGACTCGGCGACGGGTCTTGCGACCTGTCCGGTTCCGCCTGTGACGAGTATCTTCCTGCCTTGCATGATCGGCGGCTCCTGGTCCGTCGTATCGGCGGCTGCTGCCTCTTGTCGTCCTCAGCCGAGCGCGCGGGCCAGCTCGTGCCGCAACGTCGTCTGGAAGGTCTGCACATGCTGCGGGCTCATCAGGGTGTAGTGCTCCCCGTCGACTTCGACATAGGTGTTGGGGGCGCGGGTGAACTCGTCCCAGTGGCGCAGTTGGTTGTCCAGCCACTCCTGTTTGCTGCCGCGCAACGGAGTGCAGTAGAAGACCCGCACCTGCTCGACCGTCCCCGAGGGTTCGTAAGTGCGGCCCAGCTGCACCATGTTCTGCGCCAGGTGCACCCAGTTGGTGAACCGCTCGACGTTCAGGTCCAGCTCGGTCAGCCGCCGCTTGGGGGCCTGGTCGACCAGACAGGCCAGTTGCTCGGCCTCGGGCAGGGCGCGGAGCGTGGTCGTCAGCCGTTCGACGTCGGCCGCGCTGATCAGCTCCAGGAACAGCGCGAGATTGATCGCGCCGTCGGTGAAAGTGATCTCGTTCATACGGCCGGAGATATGCGGCGGCAGGTTGAAGACGCCCACGAAACCGACCCGGTCGCCGTCGGCCTCCAGCCGCTTGGCGATCTCGAAGGCGACTGCGCCGCCGTAGGAATAGCCCGCGACCGCGTAGGGGCCGGTCGGCTGAGTGCGCCGGATCGCTTCCACATAGGTGGAGACCATTTCGTCGAACGACCCGAAGTGGGTCTCGCCCTCCCCGAAGCCCCGGGCCCGCAGGGCGTGGAACGGGCGCTCGCCGGTGAAGTACTTGGCGAGGTTGACGAACACCAGCACCTCCCCCAGTCCCGGATGCACGCAGAACAGGGGTGTCCCGTCCCCGGTGATCTGCAGCGGCACCAGCGGGTCGTAGGCCGCGTCCCCGCCCGCACCCCGCCCAGCGGTCAGCCGGCGGGCCAGTGCCCGGACGGTCGGGGTCTGCAGGAGCGTCGACATCGGCACGTCCTCGATGCCGAACTCGGACTGTGTCTCGGACTTGAGCCGCAGCACATCGAGCGAGGTTCCGCCCAGGTCGAAGAAGCCGGCGGTCGCGGACACCCTTCCGGTGTTCAGTACGCGGGCGTAGACGGCGGCCAGCGCGGTCTCGGCCTCCCCCTCCGGTGCCACGTAGGCACCGAGGAACCGGGTGCTCACCTCCTCCGCCCGGCGTGCCGCCTCCGCCAGGTCCCCGCCCTCCACGGCTGTGCGCAGCCGGGACCGTTGGACCTTGCCGAGGTTGCCGCGCGGGATCTGGGCCTCGGCGACCGGGAGGATCAGCTGGGGCCGGAAGCCCCAGTGCATCACCGTGGAGCTGCGTATCGCCACGATGGCGCGGTAGACGGCCGAGTCGTCGGTGGGGTCTCCTGACGGGACGAACGCGACGGCGAGCTGTTCGGAGTCGGCACCGGCGGGTCGGATCGGGAATGCCGCGACCTGCCCGTGCCGCACCTCTTCCAGCCCGTTCAGGGCGGCTTCCAGGTCGTGGCTGTAGTAGTTGACCCCGTTGACGATGATGGAGTCCTTGGTCCGGCCGACCAGCATCAGCCGCCCTTCGGCGTCGAGGCGGCCCAGGTCGCCGGTACGGAACCAGCCGTCGGCGGTGAACGCCTGCGCGGTGGCCCGGTCGTTGCCGAAATAGCCGTCGGTGACCATCGTGCCGCGTAGCTGCACCTCGCCCGGGTCGGCCGTGCCCGGCGCGTCGGTGGACGACAGGACGTTGCCGTCCCCGTCGGCGATCCGTATCTGCAGCCCGCGCACCGGGCGGCCCAGCGAAGGGAACTCGGTTTCCAGATCGCGGGTGGCGAAGTCGCGGTTGAACACGCTGCCCGCACAGGTCTCGGTCATCCCGAAAGCGGGCACGATCACATCCTGGCGCAGCCCGTGGCCCGACAGCGCGTCCAGGAACGCCCGTGCGGTGGCGGTGACGGTGGCCTCACCGCCGGAGATGATGTACCGCACCCGGGACAGTTCCACGCCCTGCGGGGCCGGCCCTTGTGCGAGGGCCTGGTTGATCTGGCCGAACAAGAAGTTGGGGGTGAAGGTCACCCTCACCCGGTGCGCGGTCAGCAGCCGCAGGAATTCGAGCGGGTCCGCCAGCACGGTGGCGGGGGTCGCCACCACCTGCTCGGCGCCGTTGACCATCGGCAGCAGGTGTGCCTCGATCGCGGCTATGTGATCGGCCGAGATCCAGTTCATCGTCGTGTCCCGCGGCCCCAGTTCCAGCGCACCCGCCTTGCCCGCCTGCGCCGCCAGCAGGTTGGCGTGGGTGAGCCTGACCGCCTTGCTCGAACCGGTGGAGCCGGAAGTGAGCATCAGCAAGGCGAGATCGTCGGCGACCGGAGCATGGCGCTGCTCGTGCTCGGCCTCGGCCGGAGCCTGACTCAGCTCCTCCACCGTCACGGTCCGCAGCCCGACATCGGGGAGATCTCCGTGCACCGCCTTGGGAACGACCGCCAGCGGGTCGCCCAACAGTGCCCGCATCTGCTCCAGTTGGGCCCGCGCGCGGCCGGGGTCGGCCGGTGGTGTGAACGGGCACGGCACGACACCGCTCAGCACGCACCCCCAAAAGGCACGGACGAAACTCTCCGGATCGTTGGCGGCGATCAGCGCGCGGCCGCCCGGAGTGGCGCCGTAACTGCGCAGTCCCTGCGATATCCGGCAGGCCGACTCCCACAGATCGGCGTAGGACAGGAAGGAGCCACCGATGAACGTGATGCCTCGGGATCTGTCATGCGACACACTTTCGAGCAACTGCGGGAGTGTCGAAGCGGGATTCTGGTCCGGCATGGGGAATACCTCCGATTCGGAAGCGACGGGACAGTCGCGAGCAGACGCCTGAGCGGAGGCGTTCGGGACGTACGGGACGGCAAACGCTTGGCCCCCGCGCCCCCTGGGGCTCCCAGGGCGGGCGGACGCGCGGGCAGACGGTTACAAGGCCGCCTGAGGACACCCAGGAGCTGGATCCGGGCACGACCCCGCGCCAGGAGCGTTTGTCGAGCCCGGCGGCCCTGGGCCGGGCGGGACCGGGGCGCCCCTGCCCGGCAGCGGCCTCGGCCGGTCTCAGCCGACCTCGTTGAAGCGCACGATCTCCTCGATCGTCTTCTGCAGCTGCAGCTCGTCCGGGTCGGACACCACGGCATGACCGACACTGCCGTACGGCCCGAGCGGCGTGTCAGGCGACGAAGAGTAGGTGATGTCCTCCAAGCGGAAGCTGCGTTCGAAGTCCTGCTGCGTCAGATGTCCGCTGCTGGAGGGGCGCAGAAGCACATATCCGTAGAAGCGTTCCGGTGCCTGACTGCCGAGGGCCCGGGTGGGCGCCTCCCCGAGTGCGAGACCGATCTCGACATCGAAGAGGTCGACGCCGTACGTCAGTTCGTTGGCCTGCGGTGAAAGCCCTCCGGGGAGGCGGACGGCGCACTCGCCGAACGTCAATCCCGCCTCGCTCAGGAAGGCTTCGAGATGGAATACGCAGTCCGGGGCGTCCAGACTGGTGAACACCTGCCCGGCCAGCGTCTCCAGCTGCTGGAACAGTTCGGGGTGTCGTCTTCTGTCCAGGAGATGAGCGGCCAGGATGCCGCCTTGGGCGGCACTGACCGGCGAGGCGTGGTAGCGGGAGACGGAAGACCACCGCAGGCCCCCGTTGCTCCAGATGCCGTCGATAAAGACTTCCGGAGCGTCCATGAAGGACTCGGCGACGATTTCCACGTCCGACTTCCCAGGGAAGAGCTCCAAGCACTGCGCGTATTCTTCCGGCGTACGAACGATGTTCGTACGCAAAGAGCCCGCCCCGGTGGCCGGCTTGATGACGACGGTGTCCCCCAGATCCTCGACAAGATCCTCGAAAGACGTCTCCTTTGTCGCATACCGACAGCGCGCCCGTCGGACCTGCGGGGGCAGACCGCTCTTTTGCAGATACTTGTCCCGGAAGTAGAGAACCTTCTTCGCATCCGCGTTCCCTGGCAGGCCCAACTGCTGACGCAGACAGGCGGCCGGGAAGACCCCCATTTCATGGACGGACAGCACTCCGGCCAGGTCGTCGAGGTCCGCGGAGAGTATTACCCGCAGTACTTCCTGAACATTTTCCATATCGCTGACGCACGCGGACCTCCGCCCCTCCGGCGGACTCGCCGGCGCCTGCACGATATAGAAGGGATCCAGGCCACGGCGCCGCAGCGCTCGGTCGAGGTCGCCCCGGTACCCGATGACGATCAGTGTCGGCACTCTCATCTCCCCGCGTCACGTCCAGCCAAAAACTGAGAAGTCATGTGCTGTACGGCCCGGGTAAGAAGAAGCAGCCTGCCAGTGGACCGGATAAACGTTTTGCGGAGACAGTGAATCTCGGCATGACTAAACCCCCGTTGGATGTATCCCGATCAGTAACTCCGACCGGGGCCAACACAATGGCATCGTGGCACACGGGATACAGCGATGTGGATATACAGGAGCATGATCTTTTACCGGGCGACGCGTGATCTGGGTCACAGGAAGAACTCTGCGGTTGGCGGGTACGGAATGGCACCACGCCTTCCCTCTCTTCGGAACACATTCACTGCCCCCGTCAAACCTCACACCTCTTCGTGTACACGTCGGCACGAATAGTGACCGCCCTGTGTAAGCACCACACATCCACCCTGCAGAGATGAACAAGGCCGGCCCAGGGCTCCACTTGCAGAATGGCAACCGGACGGACGGTCCCGGCCTCCCGTCCGGGCGCGGGCCGAAGGCCCGTCGTCTGCTTGGCCACCACGAGAACCGGAGAGGGCGGGCCTCATCCCGCTCGCACATCACGCCTGTCCCCCAAGTACCCCTGCGAAGTAGCCTGTTCCTCCGCGTCGCCGCCGCGCTCGGGAGACTGAGGGACAGTGATCGTGCTCGGTTACAACGGCTTCGCCCGAGGCGCGGAGCTCTCGGGCCGCGCCGGGCCCGGGTGGCCTTCCCACCACCCGGCACCCTCCTGGCGACCGGCCTCGAACGAGCCTCTTCCGCTGTCGGACCGGCCCCGTCCTCCGACGGACGCGACAGCGCGTCAGCGCTGTTGGTAGACGAGCCAGACCTGGCCCTTGTCGAAGGGCATCCGCCGACCGTCCGGCAAGGTGTAGGTGGTGTCGGCCGTCGCACTCGTGCGCTGCCACCTGGTCGTGAACGCCTTGCCGTCGCGCAGCACGGTCGCCTCTCCGCTCCCGACCGTCTCGATGTACGGCGTCTTGCCGCTGGAGTCCGGCGGCATGTCCGTCTTCTGGACGATCACGGTCTTGCCGCCGAGCCGCTTGCCGGATGTGCTCTTCGCCGGCTCCCCGTCGAACGAGGCCAGCCAGCGGTCCTCCTTCGCGGACCAGGTGAACGTGGTCCGGGACGAGCCGTGATCGACGGTCTGCTCCTCGGTCGGCGTCCCACCGCTCGGCTCCGCGCCGAAACGGAAGCCGATGTCGTCGGCCTTGCTCGCCTTCGGCGCCTTGGCGAGGAGCTTGTCGGGGTGGCCGTAGAGGTTGTGCGGGGGCTCGTGGTCGCCACCGCGCTCGTAGGCATCCGGGTGGTCGTCGTGCGAGACGCCGTACAGCGGTGACTTCTCGATCTTGTCGACGACTGCCTGGCGTGCGCCCGAGTAGGCGAGGGCCGGGCGCTGGAACATGCGCAGCTGCTCGACGTTGTACTCGCGGGCACTGCGCACCGGGCCCAGAGTCTCGGGATAGTGACTGGAGTAGATGGCGAACACCCGGCTCAGTCCGCCCTCGACCTTCTCCACGCCGACGATGTCGGCGTCTTCGAGCGCGGTCTGCGGCCGCGCGTCCTTGTGGTTGTCGATCTTCACCGCGAGCACCGGGTTCCGTTTCGCCGGAAGTCCGGTGAACGGCGAGGTGTACTCGGCCTTCCGCTGCTTCGGGGCCGTCCCGGCATCCTCGTGGGCGGCGAACGACGAGGTGGCCGGCGCGGCGCCCGTCAGTCCGCCGACGACGGCCAGGGCGATCAGCAAGCGGAAGCGGTGTGGGGATGTCCGCCTCGCTCGTTCCGCACCATCGGCAGGGGTGGGCGACGTGGAGCTGTCTTCCATCGAACAGGCCTCCTGTGGGGGGAACATCTGCCTGAGGAGCCAACCTCACCTCCCACGGAACCGCGCCGTCAATACCCGGTGCGCCGACGCCGCGTCACCTCCCGCGGCCGGGCAACTCCCCGATGCAGGCGGGCACTTACGGCCGGGCCGCGTCCTCCCGCACGTCGGGCCACGCCCGGTTCCGGGGCCGGACAGGCCGCCGGAACCGGGCGGAGCCGGTCACTCGACGTCGATCTTGAATGTGGATGTCGTGTCCTTCCACCGCGTCGCCGTCGCGGGCAGCCCGGCGCGCAGCCGTCCGTCGGCGTAGATGTCGTAGCCGGCCGCGCCCGGGACGCGCTCCCAGCGCAGTGTCGCGCCGTCCAGCCGGATGCGCTGCGGCGCCTTCGGCGGTGCCGTGTCTCCCGAGGCCGCGCCGTACACCGCGAGCTCACCGACCCGGGTCGCACCGACGGCACGCAGGAAGCGCACCGGGGCGCCACCCAGGCGCAGCGTGACCTCGCCCTTGCGGGCCCGAGCGTCGGACAGCTCGACGAAATCGCGGCCGTTGACGGACCCTCGGAGTTGCACCTGCTGGGCCTTGCCGGGCAGCGAGAGCCGCACCCGGTCCAGGCGGCGGGTGGCCGGGGGAGGGGAGGCGGCGGCCGTGCCCGGGTCAGGCCCGCAGCCGGACCGCGGTGTCCTGCGGCAGCCCACCCGACGGTGTCAGGGGCCGCTCGCCAGCAGGAGTTCTCGGTGCGCGGGGAGCGCCACATCCGGCGGGCCGAAGTTGACCACGCACAGCACGGTGCCGCCGCCGTCCGGCACGGTTCGCGCGAAGGACAGCACGTGGGGTGCCTCCGTAGGCAGCCGGCGCAGCTCGCCCGCGTCCCGGAAGGCGCGGCGCAGCCGCAGCGCGGTGCGGTACAGCCGTGCAGCTCGATACCAGCGCTTGCCGGTCCGCACCCACCTACGATCCGGCGGGAACGGTCAGTGCCGGGCCGTCCGGTCCAGCAGTCGGGCGACCGGCAGGGTGTTGACGACCCGCTCGGCCGGTACGCCGCACTCGGCAGCGCGCACGCAGCCGCCCGCCTGCCAGTCGAGCTGACCGGGCGCGTGCGCGTCGGTGTCGATGGCGAAGCACGCTCCCGCGTCCAGGGCCTGCCGCAGCAGCCGGCGCGGCGGATCGCTGCGTTCAGGACGGCAGTTGATCTCCACCGCGGTCCCGGACTCCGCGCAGGCTGCGAAGACCTCCTCCGCGTCGAACTCCGACTCCGGCCGCCGCCTTCCCGACAGCAGCCGACCGGTGCAGTGCCCCAGAACGTCCACCAGCGGGTTCCGGACAGCCCTGACCATGCGCCGCGTCATCCGTTCACCGGGCATCCGCAGTTCGGAGTGGACCGACGCCACCACCACGTCGAGGCGGGCCAGCAACTCCTCCTCCTGGTCGAGGGCGCCGTCCTCCAGGATGTCGCACTCGATACCCGTCAGCAGCCGGAAGGGCGCCAGTCGCTCGCTCACCTGTGCGACCACGTCCAGTTGGGCGCGCAGCCGGTCGGCCGACAGGCCGCCTGCGACGGTCAGCCGCGGCGAGTGGTCGGTGAGCACGGCCCACTCGTGCCCGAGCGCCTTCGCCGTGGCGGCCATCTCCTCGATGGGACTGCCGCCGTCGGACCAGTCCGAGTGCAGATGACAGTCGCCGCGCAGCGCTGCCCGCAGGTCCCGTGCCGCCTCGGGCAGCGCGGCGTCCCGCGCCGGCTCGGCCTCCAGCTTCGCCAGGTACCGCGGTACCTCCCCCGCCAGCGCCTCCCGCACCACCTGCGCGGTCTTGGGCCCCACGCCCTTCAGCGACTCCAGCGAACCGGCCGCCGCCAGCTTCTCGGTCTCCCCCGGCGGAAGCCCCGCCAGCACCTGCGCAGCCGTACGGAAGGCCCGGACCCGGTACGTCGGCGCCTGAGCACGCTCCAGCAGAAACGCGATCCGCTCCAACGCGGCCTGCGGCTCCACACCCGCTCCTCTCCCCTGCGACCAGCCGGCTTCTCCTTCCACGGTGCCGCGTCCTTCGCCTCCGCGCGCGCCGACCCGGCAGAAGTCCGGGGCGCCCCGGTCTCCGCGAGAGCCCGGGGGGCGCCCCCTCAGGAGCCCGGGGTACCGCCCGTCGAGGTGAGCATGTGCGCGTCCAGGGCCAGGGTCATCTCCGTGAGGTCGCGCGGGCGGGAGAGTGCCCTGCCGGTGAGCTGCTCAAGGCGCCGCAGCCGGTTGAAGACCGTGTTGCGGTGGCAGTAGAGCCGCCCGGCGGCCCGGCCGGCCGAGCCCTCGCAGTCGAGCCAGGCCTCGAGCGTCTCCAGCAGCACCGCCCGGTCGGCGGGGTCCTGGGCCAGCAACTCCCCGAAGACCTCGGCCACCAGCCGGGCCGCCAAATCCGGCCGGCCGACCACGAGCGCCGCGGGCATCCTGCGGTCGAAGCGCATCACGCCGGTCTCGCCGCGAGGGCAGGTGCGCAGGGCCAGCTCCGCCAGCTGCCGGCCCCACCCCAGCTCGGCCAGCCCCTCCACGACCGGACTGATGCCGCCGGGGCCGAGGCAGTGCCCGTCGAGCAGTCCTGCCAGCGCATCGAGCCCGGCGCCCTCGGACAGTGCCACGATCCCGACCTCGCAGTCGGCCCGCATCCGCCACACGATGCGCATCCCCGGGTCGCGGATCAGCCGGTGGAACGGCTCGCGCCCCTCGCGCCTGGCCAGCCGCAGGACCACCACGGCGTACCGGCCGTGCTCGGGCATGTCCAGGCCCGCGGCGGCGCGCGAGGTGAGTTCGGGCGCGCACTGGCCGTCGAGCAACGCGTCGAGCAGCGCCCGCAACCGCTCGTCCGTGCGGCGGCGCAGTTCCAGTTCGGTCGCGCGGTAGGCCTCGGACAGCAGGTCGGTCTGCTCGTCCACGGCGGACCACACCATCGTTCCCGACCGCATCACCACCTCCATGCGCTCGGAGGTCTGCGCGGCTGCGGTCTCCAGCAAGGTCTCCCACACCAGTCGGCCCGCTTCGCGGTAGGCGTACACCAGCAGTTCGAGCGGCAGGCCCTGCTGTGCGCGGCGTCTGCCGAGGCGTTCCGCGTGCTCCAGGTCGCGGCGCGGCGAGTCGCGCGGGGCCCGGATGGACTCGATCCCGATACGCAGCGCCTCTTCGGCCTCCTGCCAGTGCTGGTCGTACGGGATGACGCGCCCGTACGCGGTCGAGTGTGCGCCGAGCCGCCGCAGGTACTCCTCCACGAGTTCCGGCAGCCGCTCCAGAAGCGCGCCGCACGTCTCGGCGAGCAGCTTCCAGTCGCGCCCCGTGCGGGGTCTGGTCCCTCCCATGTGCCGGAGGATGGCACCTGCCGGGCGTTTCCGGCAGGCCCCTGACGCGGGCCGTTGTGCCCGTGCACAACGGTCCGCGGTCCCGGCTGTACCCCCGCAGCGATTCCGGTCCCGGCAATGGACATACCGACTGGTCGGTGTTGCTGTGAACGCCCACCGGAGGAGCGGGCGAAAGGGGAACCATGGGGGGTGCCGCACTCGACGTCACGCGCTTGTCGGCCGGATACGGGCCGGTCCGAGCGCTGCGCGAAGTGACACTCGACGTACCGCAGGGCAGCGTCGTCGCCGTCCTCGGCGGCAACGGGGCGGGCAAGTCCACGCTGCTGCGCGCCATCTCACGCACACTGCCCTACTACGGCGGCGCGTCCAAGGGTGGCTCCGTACACTTCGGCGGCGCACCGCTGCACACCCTGAACGCCGACCGGGTGGTCGCGGCCGGCGTGTCACAGGTGCCGGAAGGGCGCCAGGTGTTCGCGCGGATGACCGTGCAGGACAATCTGCGCGCGGGAGCGCTCGGTTCCACCGGGGGGAGGGCGGCACGCGCCGCGGCCCTGCGCCGGGTGCACGAGCTGTTCCCCGTACTGGCGCAGCGCGCACACCAGCGTGCCGGACTGCTCTCCGGCGGCGAACAGCAGCAACTCGCCGTCGCCCGCGCGCTGATGGCCGGACCCCAGCTGCTGCTGCTGGACGAGCCGTCCCTGGGGCTCGCGCCGATGATGGCCGCCCGTATCGCGGACACCATTCGGCAGATCAACGCGGAGGGCACCTCCGTGCTGCTGGTGGAGCAGAACGCGGCCCTCGCACTGCGACTGGCCTCCCGCGCCTACGTGCTCGAAGTGGGCGAGGTGACCCTCTCGGGGCCCGCCGACGAACTCGCCGCATCCGACGAGGTGCGCCGCCGCTACCTCGGTGTCGTCGACGAGGCCGCGGCCGCCGACGCCTCCCGGGTGACGGAGCAGGCGGGTGCGACCGGACCCGGCGGAAAGCCCCCCGCCCTGACCCGCTGGGTGGGCCCATGACGGCGCCGGCCGCCGAACCGCTGGAAGTTGGCGGGGTGACCGTCCGGTTCGCGGGACTCACCGCCCTCGACGGGCTCGGCTTCACCGTCGCCCCGGGCACCGTGCATGCCCTCATCGGGCCCAACGGAGCGGGCAAGTCGACCTGTTTCAACGTGCTGTCCGGAGTCTGCCGCCCCGTGTCCGGCACCGTGCGCCTCGGCGGGCGCGAACTGACCGGGCTGCCGCCGCACCGCATCGCGGCGCTCGGTGTGGCACGCACCTTCCAGAACCTCGCCCTGCCGCCGCGCGCCACCGTCGCCGACACCCTGCTGCTGGGACGGCACGCGCTCACCCGTACGGGCTTCGTCGCCGCGGGACTGCGTCGGCCCTCCGCCGCCCGCGAGGCGGCCAGGCACCGCGAGCGGGTGCGCGAGATCGCCGCGTTCGTCGGACTGGACAAGCAGCTCGGCGCCGTCGCCGGGTCCCTGCCCTACGGGCAGCGCAAGCTCACCGAACTGGCCCGCGCCCTGTGCATGGAGCCCAGGCTGCTGCTGCTCGACGAGCCGGTCGCCGGGATGACCGCCGACGAGCGCCGACGCACCGCCGCCGTCATGGGCATCCGGCTGGGCCGGGTCTCGCTCGGCGCCTGGGCGGTCGCCGGTGGACTGGCC